>CAZJOL010000259.1:0-4051 GCA_964547605.1 uncultured Bacteroidaceae bacterium
TCACTTGAAATCACGTAAAACGTGACAAGCTGTGATAAATACGGGCTATTAATATTTAACTCCTCCGGAGTATCATTATGGAACTACGTAGCTTTCTTTGACGCCTTCACGTAAAACGTGACACGGTCGGCCACTAAACCACTAAACCACTAAACCAAACTCATAACTCATAACTCAAAACTCATAACTCAAAACTTCATTTCGTTCTCAAATTTATTTTCCGATGCAGAAATTTCTGAAAATCGAATCCAGAACATCTTCGTTTGAGACTTCGCCGGTGATGAGACCAATGTGATGCAGCGCCTGGTGCAGAAAACTGGAAGTGAGATCCTGCGGCATGCCGGAGTTGATATGATCGATGGCTTGCTGCAGCAATGAGCCGATCACGCTGAATGCCTCATAATGCCTTACATTTGTGAGCACAATGTCCGGCGTGTTTTCCGAAATACTGACAGCACTGGTCAGTTTCTCCATCAGTTCGCTGATGTTTTCATCACGCTTGGCAGAAATGAAAACCACATCGTATTCAAGCAGCTCGCGCAAATGCTTTGGCGCATTTACCAGCAGATCAATTTTATTAATAACAAGAATTAATTTCTTGTCGTCAAAATCGTCAATGCGGTTTTTCAATTCCTCAATTCCGCTCTGAATGCGGTCTTCCTCGCAGTCGGCCGCATCGAAAAGCAAAAGAACAACCGATGCTTCCGACGCTTTAACCAAGGTGCGTTCAACACCTGCCGATTCGATGGAGTCATTTGTAGTGCGCAATCCGGCAGTATCGATGAAGCGGAAAGTATTGTTCCCAACCGTCAAAGTATCTTCAATAAAATCGCGTGTGGTGCCCGGAATGTCGCTCACAATCGAACGTTCCTCGCGCAGAATTTTATTCAGCAAGGTTGATTTACCGACATTGGGTTCGCCCACAATGGCCACCGGAATGCCGTGTTTGAGCACATTGCCGGCTTTGAAAGAGTCCGCCAGCAAAGTGACCTCATTCACAAGTTCAGCGCAGGTTTCGCGCAAACGGCTGCGGTCGGCGAATTCGACATCTTCTTCCGAAAAGTCTATTTCGAGCTCCATAAGCGCGGTCAGGTCAACCAGTTGTTTGCGAAGCACGCTCAGTTTTTTCGAATAATCGCCGCGCATCTGCTTTACAGCCAGTTTATGTGCAGCCCCCGTGCGGCTGCGAATGATATCATCGACGGCTTCGGCCTGGAGCAGATCCATTTTCCCATTCACAAAAGCGCGCAGCGAAAATTCGCCGGGTTCGGCCATGCGTGCGCCTTTGCTGATGAGCAGCTGCAGCAGACGATTCTGAATAAACAATGAACCATGACATGAAATCTCGGCTGCATCTTCGCCTGTGTATGAGCCCGGATTCTTATAAAACACCACGATGGCGTCGTCGATCACTTCGTTTCCGTCAACGATTTCGCCGTAGTAGCTATGGCGTAGTTCGGGAAATGAATCAGCTTTTTTTGCAGGACTGAAAATGCTTTCGAGTATGGTATGCGACATCGGACCGCTCAGCCGGACAACAGCAATGGCGCCGGTTCCCGGCGGGGTAGCAATGGCGCAGATGGTTTCTGACAGATTGGGTATCATAGAACAAAGATAAGAAATAGTCGTCAGGCATAAGTCGTTAGGCGCAAGTCCGCCGCGGCAGATGAGACGGGGCGGGGAAGAGGCACTGTATAACATATCCGCGCCAGTGCAAGGTAACATATCCGCACAAATGCAAGGGTGAAATTCTAAAAGTTTAAATGATTCTTTATCCTTTCATAAACCATATTTGTTTATGCTTTTCTGCTTTTAGGACACATTGTATTCATAAATTCATCTAAAATTCAATCCGGTTCAACGAGTAAATCAAATAAAATATATGTAGCATGAAAAATCTTTTTAGTTGGCAAATATAGTTTATTAGACTTAATAAATGCGACATGCATCTTTAAATTATTTGTGTTGCGACACGATTTTGTATGCGCGGAAAGCCACAATTATACTTTTTGTTGGATTTTGGTTTTTTACAAACACTTTTCAATTCAATCTCATGACCATTGTAAGCTCAAACGCTGTTCTGATGCGGGCTTACAGATCGCTCTTCAAAATTGCTTCAATGACATTTTTTACTGACATATTTCAATGGTTTTCAACAAATACAACGTAACGCATTGATAACTAGTTGCTAATTTCGTTGTTAATCCCGGAAAAATATCGAATTCAAGCGATTTTGTTTTGACAACACCTTATATTACTTTTGATAATCTGTTCTGATTAATTGCCTGGGGGGGCAAACAATCAAGTGTAAAACGATTTAATTTTAAATCTCACTGTATGAACAGAATCTTTACCCGTGTAAAACCAGCCACCGCGCTGAAATCAGCTTTCTTATTTTTCGTTTTCACCGCCCTGATGGGGAATGTGGGCTGGGGGCAGATTACTTTAAGGGCGTCTTCAATTGCGAGAACTTATAATACGTCCATAACGATTAATAAACCAGCCGGAGTCGTTACGGATGATATAATGATTGTAACCATTTCGGAGCTTGACTGGGCAGCTCATTCTCTGACAAACGCAACATCGAGTGGATGGACATTGATTTCAGGAACCTCCATTGGAGGTGGTATAGCTAAGCACTGTACAGTATTGTATAAGGTTGCAAAGGCTTCGGATGCGGGAACAAGCAGCTATACTTTCACATTGCCTGGTGCTGTCAATGGAGATACCTATACCATAGGTGGGATCGTTGCTTTTGCTGGAGTTGACCCAGCCAGCCCGTTTAATGCAATCGGAACTTTGAATTATCAACCAGATCATACTCCGTTAAGCACTGTTACTGCACCAACCATAACGACAACAACCAGTAATTGTGCTGTGGTTATGTTTTCTATGGAAGCTTACGCTTCAGGTTGTTATCAGGCAACATTTTCATCATGGAATACAACTACACCAGGTGCATTAACCGAAATATTCGATGAATTCGGCTCATGGGGAGGGTATGTGGCAATTGGTGCAGCGTGGGCTACCAAATCAAGTTCTGGAGCTACCGGAAACGGAACTGCCTTAATAACATATCCTGCTAATCCTGCAAATAGTAATGCCACCTGGGGTTCTATTTTGGTTGCCCTTAAACCAAAATCCACATTACCTGTTTCGCTTTTAAATTTTACCGGCGATTGTAAAGAGGGAAATAAAACACTTTCATGGTCCACCGCCTCAGAAACCAACAACAACTACTTTATTGTTGAGCGCAGCACCGATAGAAGCAACTGGACCGTTGTTGAAAAAGTGTCCGGAGCCGGCAACAGCAATACAATTCAGCAATATTCCCTGACCGACTTATCGGCCGAAGGTGAGACCATTTATTACCGGTTGACACAAGTTGATTTTGATGGCGCTTCGGAAACATTTGATGTTATAGCTGTAAGTTGTGAAAATAAAAATCCTGAAATCAGCTGCTATCCGAATCCATTCAGCGATCAGCTGGTGGTTACCTTGCAGAACATTGGTGCGGAGCAGGGAAGTCTTGTATTGCGCGATGTGACAGGCCGTGTGATCATGCAGCGCGAACTGAGTACAGACGATTTCAGTCAGCAATCTGTTGCACTCACGCTTTCGGAAATTGCATCGGGTGTGTATTCGCTCGAATTCCGCGCCGGCAGTTATGAGAAGACGATGCGGGTTGTGAAGAATAAGTAGAGCGTGCGGCTTGAGGCATAGGGCATGCGGCTTGCGGCAGGCGGCGCAACGCACAATGCCTTCTGCCTTCTGCTTAATGCCTAATGTTTAACGCTTAAAAACTTCGTGAAATCACAGATCATTAAGCTTTAAATCATTAAGCTTTAAGCAACGAAATTCAGCAAAGTTCAACGCTATAAATTCGGCATATCAAAGAAGCCTTCCGGAGACGGGGGCTTTTTTGTGCACAATGCACAGGGCACAACGCCTGATGCCTTACGCCTTACGCCTAATGCCTAACGCACAACGCTCAGAGCACAACGCCTGATGCCTTACGCCTTACGCCTAATGCCTAACGCACAACGCTCAG
>CAZJOL010000260.1:0-2762 GCA_964547605.1 uncultured Bacteroidaceae bacterium
GGTCGATATTCGTAATTCCAAGACCGTATGCAACAATGGATCCCGCAGCACTGCCACGGCCCGGGCCAACCAGAACGCCCATCTGGCGCGCCTTTCGGATATAGTCCTGCACAATAAGAAAATAACCGGCAAAGCCCATCTTCTCGATGGTGGCCAGTTCGAATTCAAGCCGCTCTTTTATTTCGTCGGTAAAATCCGTGTATTTACTCTTCACGCCTTCGCGCGCCAGATGCGCCATGTATTCGAAATCACTGCTGAATTCAGCAGGCGTTGGATACACCGGAAGCATCACATCATGCTCAATGCTGAATTCCTCAATCTTATCCGCAATTTCAACCGTGTTGGCCAGTGCTTCGGGGTGGTCACCGAACAGGGCCATCATTTCTTCATACGATTTCAGATACTCATTGCCGGTATAATACAGATCATCATTGTCATCCTTGTTTGTATTGATGCGGATCAGAATTTTATGTGCCTCAAAATCTTCCTTGTGGACATAATGAACGTCATTGGTAGCAATCAGCTTTACACCGGTCTTCTGCGAAAGCCGCACCAGCACTTCATTCACCTGCTTTTGTTCCTGCAGACCATGATCCATCATTTCAAGATAATAATCATCGCCGAAAAGACTTTTATACCATTCGATTGATTTCAGTGCTTCGTCTTCTCCGCGATTCATGATGAGCTGCGGAATCTCGCCGCCAAGACAGGCAGAGCATGCAATGAGCCCTTCGTGATATTTCAAAAGCAGATCCTTGTCTATGCGCGGCGTGTAGAAAAAGCCCTTCAGGTTGGCCTGGGAAATCAGCTTGACGAGATTGCGGTAGCCCTGCATGTTTTTGGCAAGCAGAATGAGGTGATGTCCGCTTCGGTCTTCCTTTGATGTCATCTGCTCCATACTGTTTCGGGCCACATACGTTTCGCAGCCGATGATGGGCTTAATGCCAGCCTTTTTCGCTTCGCTCACAAATTCAAGAATGCCGAACATCTGACCGTGATCGGTCACGGCAACAGCATTCATATTCAATTTTGCAGCCCGCTTCAGGAGCGTTTTTATGTTGGCTGCTCCGTCAAGTACAGAGTAAATGGTATGCAGGTGTAAATGGACAAACTGAGACATGAATTCCTTTCCTTTTCTTTCAAAAATTTCGTTTCGATAAAAATATATATTTTTACTCCTTCAAAAAGTGTTGTTGAAAACTTTTCTTACATGCGCATCAAATCAAAATTTCAGGGAATCATTTCATATTGTTTCGTTTTTGCAATTGCCTTTCTGGCATCATGCACATCAGACAATTCAGGTAAATTGCTGCAAAACGCAGGATCTGTACTCACTTCGGTACAACGACCTCCAGATACGACTTTAAAAATTCCATGGATCGAAAGTGACCGCAAAGTATATCTGATTCCGGCCAATACATTTTTCAGCCGCGGAAATATTCTTTTGCTGCACGGATGGAATTTGCCGCCACTGGGATGGTGTGAGCAGACGACGCTCTGCAAAAAACTGCGCGACGCAGGATTTAATATCATCATTCCTGATATGGGTAAAAGCATGTATGCATCGCAGACATATGATGAGACCCTGCCGACAATGGCTGAACAGCCGCTACGTTCGTGGCTTACAGACACAGTGATTGTGTATCTGCGTGACTCTTTTAAACTTTTCACCAAGGAAGCAAATAATTTTATTGTCGGCCTGTCAACAGGTGCGCGCGGCGCATTTGCTGTTGGTATTGATATGCCGGAAGTGTTTGATGGCGCTGTTGTTCTTTCGGGCGATTACGATCAGACAATGATGGCTGACGACAACCTGATGACCTATTTCTACGGCAGCTATGAGGATTATCCGGAGCGCTGGGAAGGCGCAGACAATCTTTTGCGCAATGCTGACAAATGGACTTTACCCATCTACATCGGGCATGCACAGCAGGATCGTGTGGTTCCATGGGGACAATCAGACACACTGAACAAGACCTTACTGAAAATAGGCAAAGTTGAACCTGTGGCGCATTTTCCGAAAAGCTACGGACACGACTACACCTACTGGGAAAGCGAGTCAGACAATATCATTGCGTTCATCCGCAAAATCTGCGACCGCGAAATGACCAGCGAGAAATGACGCATGCGGCATGAGGCACTTCGCGGGTTGAAAGTTATAATGTAATCAAGTTATAAAGGCTACTGCAGCGCATTTTATCTTAGTTGATTTTAGTTGGGCGTAGTCTGTAAAGATTTAATTTGCAGGGTTGAGTCTCCAGACTCAACCCAACAGATTTTTATTATAGACTACGCCCAGCTTTGGATTTATTGCGCTGCAGCAGGAAACACTGCGCGGGCCTGTTTACAAATAGTTTTTAAAGATTTGATTTCATACACACATTCCACATATTCGTATAAAATTTTGATAGACTTGTGCCCAATACACAAAATATTTCTACATTGCACTCAAAAAATACAATGAAAAGGGGGATACTTTTATTACTGGGCATTATTTCACTTTCAGTATCTGCACAACAGATCTCGCCAATGAAAGCTGAAACAACTGCCAATGAATTCTTTTCGCAGAACAAGCTGGGCTGCACAATACAGACAATTACACCGCGGCTGGATTCATCCGGCGACACGCTGTATTACATTGTAAATGCGACTCCGCATCACTACGTGATTGTGTCAGCAAGTAAATATGTATCACCGGTCATTGCCTGGTCTTCAACATCGCAATTCGATGCATCGATGCCGTTTGCACAAATCCTTGACAA
>CAZJOL010000260.1:2862-4043 GCA_964547605.1 uncultured Bacteroidaceae bacterium
GGTGACGACTACAACCACAACTATGCAGGACGAAACTATTATATAGATGATGATGCCGACTCGCTTGGATTTCCGGCATTTCCAGTTTTAAACGACTGGTTGGATTCTGCCGATATTTTGTTTCAGTCAGGTCTCGACGCAACTTCGTCAACAGCGGCTGCCATTGTGTTTGCATGCGGAACAGCTTGTACACAGGTTTATACATCGCAGGGATCCGGCACATTCGGTGTAAGTCAGGCATATGCGGCCTATCAGCGTTTTGGTTTTGTCAGCTGCGAACTTCATGAAAGCACTGATTCAGTAATGTATGCAACGCTGATCAGCAATATGAAAAATGGCTGGCCGGCACATCTGGCAGTGGTCGATTCGGCATGGAGTGTCGGACATAATGTAGTGGTGGATGGCTACCGTGCCGATGGATATTTTCATATCAATTTCGGTTGGGGTGGTTCAACCGATGGCTGGTGGCTCGTTCCCGATCCATCGTTCCCCTACTCCATGGGTGTGCTCGAAGGAATTGTTCTTGATATAATGCCTGTTGGCACAGGGGTTTCAGAAAATCAAAACAATAATCAGATTGATTTTTATCCAAATCCCGCAGAAGATGTAATCTATCTCAACACCGCTTCGGAAGCCAGTCTTCAATACTTCGTATTTTCTTCAACCGGACAGTTGATTCAGTCAGGCCGCAGCAGTGGAAATATTTCTGTCAGCGATCTCTCAGCGGGAATTTATTTTCTGCAACTGCAGACAGCTGATGGAATGCAGGTTTCAAAACTGGTAATTGAATAATCCTACTTAAAAATGAAAAAAATCTGTTTCGTATTTCTGCTCATATCTGTTGTTGGATTTGCACAGAACAATCATCTCAACCTGCAGTTCAACGGCGGCACATCGGGCTTTCAGCTGATAGATAAAGGAGGGACACTGATTGACATATACAACGAACTGATTCAGGAACAACAAAACGGCTTCTTTTACAATGCAGTGTTTGGCTATTCTCATAACTTCGGTCGTTTTTCTGTCGGTGCAAATCTTTCAATGAACCGGCTTCAGGAAAAATCAAGCAACAAATGTGATTCGATGTATGTTGATATGAACTATGAATATGTTGGTCTCACCGCACATTATTCTACTCCCCATTTCTTAGACCACAAAATATAAAAATGTAGTTGAAGAAC
>CAZJOL010000261.1:0-3983 GCA_964547605.1 uncultured Bacteroidaceae bacterium
AAATCGATGAAGGAAACAAAGGAGAAGAAAATCTATCATTTGTTCAAAGCTTCGAAATATATTCCTTCCGAATTCGAAAAAGACAAGTCGGCAGTGATAGCCAAATACAAGGAAATGGGTTATCGCGATGTTTCGATTGTAAGCGACACAGTGGCCATTCAGAATGAAAAGGAACTGATGCTCGGTTTGAAAATCGATGAAGGCCCGAAGTACTATTTCGGTGAAATCACCTGGGTTGGCAACAGCAAGTATACCGACAAACAGCTGAACGAAATTCTTGGTTTGAAGCGCGGTGATGTTTACAATCAGTCAATGCTTGAAAGCAGTCTTTTTTATAATCTGAGCGGCCGCGATATTTCTTCGCTGTATATGGATGATGGTTACCTGTTTTTCTCGGTGACGCCCGTTGAGAAAAGCGTAATTGGCGACACCATCAATCTTGAAATTCAGATTTATGAAGGCAAGCAGGCAACAATCAATAAAGTCACTCTCGTAGGCAATACGAGAACAAACGACCATGTGATCCTGCGCGAGATCAGAACCAAACCGGGACAATTGTTCAATCGTTCCGACATTATCCGCACCCAGCGCGAACTTGCGCAGCTGCGCTATTTCAACAATGAAAAGCTGGCCGTTAATCCAAAGCCGAATCCCGCTGATGGCACCGTGGATATCGAATATGTGGTGGAGGAAACTTCAACGGATCAGTTCGAACTCTCAGGCGGCTGGGGTTTGGGACGTCTGGTGGGAACACTCGGCGTTTCTTTCAATAATTTTTCAATCCGCAACATTTTCAATGGCGACAGCTATCGTCCGCTCCCAACCGGTGACGGACAGAAACTCAGCATCCGCGGGCAATCGAATGGAACCCATTATCAGTCATACAACATGTCGTTTACCGAACCATGGCTGGGTGGCAAAAAACCCAATGCACTCAGCTTTTCACTTTTCCATTCGGTGCAAACAAACGGTGTTTCAAAAGCCGATGACGGCACGTACAGTACCAGTGGAAAGCTGCTTGAACGTCAGGTGATGAATATTTCCGGTGCTTCAATCGGTCTCGGTAAACGACTGAAATGGCCGGACGATTACTTCATGGAATACCTTACGCTTTCCTATCAGTTTTACAATTTCGATGAGTATTTCCAGACCTATTCATTCACATCAGGAAATGCAAACAATGTGAATTTTGGAATCGCGTTGAGCCGAAGCTCATCGTATGATCCTATTTTCCCTAAGTCAGGTTCTGAAATTTCAGCTTCGGTGACCTTTACTCCGCCTTATTCCTATTTCAACGACAAGGACTATTCCACTGCCACCGATCAGGATAAATTCAAATGGCTGGAATATCATAAGTGGAAATTCAATGCTACTTTATACACCAAGCTTTTCGGAGATCTGGTGCTGATGTCGAGGACAAAATTTGGTTTCCTTGGCATGTGGAACAAGGAAGTTGGTTTGTCGCCCTTCGAGCGCTTCTATCTTGGCGGTGACGGTCTTTCGGGCTTTGCCCTCGATGGTCGTGAAATCATCGGAATGCGTGGTTATTACAATTCGGTGTTGACACCGCGCGATGGATCAAACCAGTCAATCGGAGGAACCATTTACAGCAAATACACCATGGAGCTGCGCTATCCCATTTCAACCAATCCCATGGCGACCATTTATCTGCTTTCGTTTGTCGAAGCCGGCAACACCTGGCTGAAATTTACTGAATTCGATCCTTTTGCAGTAAAACGCAGTGCCGGACTTGGAGTCAGAATTTATCTGCCGATGTTTGGCTTGCTGGGTCTCGATTATGGCATACCTTTTGACGACGTGCCCGGGTATCCCGCATGGAAGGGACAATTCCATTTCTCAATCAACTCATCAATCGATTAAAAAAAACGTTCAAATAAAAGTCGGAGGAACTCACTATGAAAACCAGAATCTTTATTTTTGCGGCTCTGTTACTTGCATCGATGTTTGTCAGTGCCCAAAAGTTCGCTTACGTTGACACCCAGTATATACTTGAAAACATTCCGGATTATCAGACCGCCCAGAACACACTGGACGAGCTGAGCATGGAATGGCAGAAGGAGCTTGAGGTCAAGTTTGCCGAAATCGACAAGTTGTACAAATCATATCAGTCCGAATCGTTTCTGCTTTCGGAAGACATGAAAACCAAGCGGCAGAATGAAATCATTGCCAAGGAAAAGGAAGCCAAGGATTTGCAGAAAAAATATTTCGGAACCGAAGGTGACCTGTACAAAAAACGTCAGGAACTCATCAAGCCCATTCAGGAAAAAGTGTACAATGCCATTGAAGAACTTGCCGAAGAAGGAACATTTGCTGTTATTTTTGACCGCGCCGGCAATACCACGCTCATTTATGCGAATGAAAAGTACGACAAGAGCGACGAAGTTTTGGCCAAGCTTGGCTATAAAGCAGGCGGGCTGAATACAAATGAATAATTCTTTTAACTTTGCACAAAATTCCATTTTATGAAAAACGTATTTGTTTTGTTCATCTCATTGCTCCTGTTCGTAAATGTTCAGTCGCTTCAGGCTCAGGTTAAACTCAAACTTGGCCATATCAATTCAACCGACCTCATGGAAGTCATGCCCGGTCGTGATTCAGCCCAGAAAGTGCTGCAGGAATTTGCAAAAAGCCTTGATGAGCAGCTGACTCTTATGAACAATGAGTTTCAGACAAAATATCAGGATTATATGACCAACGAGGCCACTTTTCTTGAGCCGATCAAACAGATGAAGCAGAAAGAACTGCTCGATCTTCAGACCCGCATTGATGAATTCAAAACCCAGGCACAGGATCTTTTGGCGAAAAAGGAAACCGAACTTGTGCAGCCTCTGATTGACAAGGCCAAGAAAGCCATTGATGAAGTTGCTGTTGAAAAAGGTTATAATTACATTTTCGATACCGGAACGGGTGCGCTGATTTATTATCAGGACTCCGACGACATTATGCCTTTTGTGAAGGCAAAACTCGGAATTCAATAATAATCCGGATTTTAAAAACTGAAGACTGTCTTTGCCGGCAGTCTTTTTTTTATTCACTGGCTCAGTTTTTCCATTTCAGGCTGGCCATCAGGGTGTCAAGGTCTTCTTTTACACGCTGGATGATGGGAGCGATGGAATCATTATTCGGAATGTGGTTGAAATACACTGCGCCACGCAGATAATGTCTGGTGCTGTCTGTCAGGTAGAATTGATAAGGCGAAGCAGAGTTGGTTCCTTCGATATCGTAAATGAGCCCGTACACTTTGTTTTCGGCATGATAGACTTGCATTTCCTTTATTTCATTTGCCTTGGCTATGTGCTTGTTGGCAAAATCGCGGGCATCTTCGGTGAGCTGATACAGATTGCCTTTGATGGTTTTGTAGCTGAAATTTACCGATCCGTTATAATCGGGAAAAACGAGGTTGAACCAGACTGAACCGGGCTCGCTGCTTTCGACAGGTGCAATACGCGAATTTTCCGGAATCCGGCAGGTGAAAGGATAAACGGAATCGAATGTTACATACTTTTTTTCAGGAAGGTCGAGCCGGTAAAAACCGCGGGGTTTGGGATAGTAGGTGTCGTTTCCGCCTCCGCATGAGACGATGACTGCTGCAACAGCAATTAAAAGTACGATGCTAAGATTCCTGAGTGGGTTCATTTATTTTCACTTTTACGTTTCCGATGCGGTGTTTACTCATCGATAGAACGGTAAATTCAATGTTTTTGTATAAGACGGTCTGGTTTTTTACCGGAAAATTCCCGCAGATACTGAGAATGATACCGCCCAGTGTTTCCACTTCGCCTTCGAATTTATCAAACAGATCGCTTTCTATGCCGGCGATGCGTGTGAGATCGTGAATGGGGATTTTTGCATCAAAAACGAAAGTATTATCTGCGATTTGTTTTGCCAGAATCTGGTCACTGTCGGCGTCGTGTTCATCGTTTATTTCACCGACAATTTCTTCAAGGACATCTTCGAGAGAG
>CAZJOL010000262.1:0-3971 GCA_964547605.1 uncultured Bacteroidaceae bacterium
GCATGTTCGCCATACACCAGGATCAGACGTTTCTGACCATTGTCTTCGAGCGATTCAATTTCGTGAACAATCTGTTCATCGCTGAGTGTAATGCGTTCAGCTGAAGTATTCGATGCGCGGAAACCGCAGTAAAGACAATTATTCTGACATTTGTTTCCAATATACAAAGGAGCAAAAAGTACAATGCGATTTCCGTAAATGCGCTTTTTCAGTTCACGTGCGCCTTCTTTAATTTCGGCTATCAGAGCCGGGTCTGTTGTATTTACCAACACAGCTGTCTCTTCAAGATTCAGCCGTTTTTTCGACAACGATTTTGCAATTATTTCCCTGACGCGTTCCGGAGTCGAAACGGTGTTGTCAAGATATCCCTGAATTTCAGCTGCATCAATAAATGGCTGCATCGGAACATCGGGCATGTTGTATTTTTCCGGAGTGAATTTCATTGTGTTTCTCCTTTTTTATACCTCAGGAATTCTGAGGAATTTCTACGATAAATGTACTTCCTTTATCAGGTTCGCTGGTCACAGAAACATTTCCGTGATAATACTCTTCCACTGTTTTTTTCATAATGGAAAGTCCTAGACCGCTTCCACTGATACCTTTTGTTTTTTCATTCTTGATACGACTGAAATCCTGAAAAAGTTTTGTCATGTCTTCGGCGCGTATGCCAATCCCCGTATCGCTCACCGAAACAACCACTTTCGATCCTTCAGTCTTGATCAGGATGTTTACACTGCCATCCTGCACATTGTATTTTACTGCATTTGAAACCAGATTGTTGAAAATGATTTCAATTTCAGAACTGTCAGCGTTTAAATATACACTGGGTTCATCGCTGTCGATAAAAACTTTAACGTTTTTCTGAATAGCCATTGGGGTCATGGTGTCGATTGACAGACGTGCAATCTGTACCAGATCGACTTTAGTAATCTCACGTTTTTTCTTTCCATTTTCCAGTTTGGTCAGATCGAGCATATCCATAATGAGCGAACGCATGCCTCTGATCCGTTCCAACGAGCGGTCAATCATGGTTTCGTAGTCATCGAGATTATTGCCAACCTGTTTGTCCTGCATAATGCGTAGATAGCCCTCAACCGCATTAATCGGAGATTTAAGTTCATGCGACAAAACCGACAGGAACTGAAAACGGATTTGTTTGCCTTCGGTATTGAGCTGCTTGGTCATACGCGAAAGATAAACATGCTTGGTTATACCTTCCATAGCCGTTTTCAGCTCCTGTGGTGTGAAGGGTTTCGGAACAAAATTATAAGCACCATTGTTGGTGGCTTTGATAGCCAGGTCGAGAGAGGCATATGATGTAATCATCATCACCGTTGTGTCGATTTGCTTCTGATTAATATGCTCCAGGACTTCAATTCCATGAATTCCCGGCAGTTTATTATCCAGAAGAACAATGTCGATGGGTCCGGCATTGAGAATATCCAAAGCATCTTCACCGGTTCCGGCTTCAATGGATTCAAATGTGAACGCTTCGTCAATGAAAGGGAAGTCCACCGAGAAATTTTTAAGAATCCTCGAAATTCCGGAGCGGATGCCCGGTTCATCGTCCACAATCAATACTTTAAGCGTTGCCATGGTTGTATGTTTTAAAGTTTCAGAAGCTTGCCTATCTCGATTTCAAGCTGATCATAACGCAATCCTTTTTCAAGATAAAGGTCGGCTTTGATCCATTTCTTTTCTTCTTCGGTATTGAGTCCGAACAACATTCCCGTTTCAGCTGTAACCGCAGTTGCTATGATAACAGGTACATCGGGATATTTCTTTTTAATTTTATAGCTGAGAATAAAACCACTGTCCTTATTGTCCATCATGAGGTCAAAAATGGCCAGGTCAGGTTTGTTGGCATTAATCAGCTCTTCGCCTTCTTTCTGATTGTCGGCTGAAATGACATTGAATCCCATTTTTGTCATGTGCATGGTCAGTTGGGTCATGCTGTCAATATCGTCATCCACAATCAACACTGTTTTCTTCTTGGTTTCCATAACTATCTTTTTTTTACAATTTTTTTTGTCTTGGAATTTTAATTTTAAAACACGTTCCTGTCTGTCCCTGTGAAGGGTCATCGTTGGTCTCGATGTTGATTTGTCCGTTGTGCATTTTCACAATTCCGTAAATCAAAGGCAATCCGAGACCTGTTCCCTTGCCTATCGGTTTTGTTGTGAAAAACGGGGTGAAAATTTTATCCAGGTTTTCCTTCGAAATGCCAACACCGGTATCACCAATGCTGAACTCAATTTCATCACCTGCTTCGTTGATCTCAATTTTCAACGTACCACCATCCGGCATGGCTTCAATGGCATTCTTCTCAATGTTGGTGAGCACCTGCATCCACTGATCATTGTCAATCCATGCAAAAGGGTTTGTGAGATTCGACTGAAAATCTATCTTGATATTCGTGGGCAAAATGATTGAATCAATGCTGTGATGCGTGAATGTCACCACATTTGTTTCAACAAGATTGACCTGATTTTTTCTTGCGAAATTCAGCAAACCACCTACAATTTTCTTGCAACGTTCGGCCTGTTCAACAATGAGCTCCAGGTCCTTGCGGACAGGGCTTTCATTTGGAGCTTCATCCATCAGAATGCTGGAATACATCGTGATAATGCCGAGCGGATTGTTCAGTTCATGTGCAATGCCAGCTGAGAGTTGCCCCATATTGGCCAGCTTCTCCGACTGTTTCAATGATTGCTGCGCACTGGCCAGTTTCTCATTTGAAAGGTTCAGATCGGTAATTGAATGATGAAGCTTTTCAATGGTGTATGGCAGGCACATTTCAGTTTCGGCCAAACCTTCCACAATGGCAATGGCATGTTCAACACAAGTGTCATAGCCACAAGCACCACAGTTAAGATGATCGGCGGGAGTCATTTTCCCCATGGCCATCAAAGCTTTCTGAATTTCTTCATCCGAAGGGTTCGGAATACGCCGGTCTGCCGGTTCAAAATGCTGCGAATAATCAATATCCTTTGCCGCCTCGTATTCGCGTTTCCATGCTTCCTTATCAAAATTAGTGAGTTTATCTCTCACATAATTGCGCAAATTCATTGTGCGCGTAAAAATCCGGTTGTTATTCGTCATTCCGGGTCCCATAATACAACCTTCGCAACAAAGAAGTTCGAGATGCTGCGAACGGTTCAGATCTTCCGCAAATTCCTTGATAGCTTCGCGGAAATGAACACGTCCCGAAGCAATAATGATATTCTCATCACAGATATTATCGGACTTATTGATGGAATGAAGTTTTCCGCGTGTTACCGGGAAAATGGCTGCCCTACCCGCTTTGGGCGGATCGAAGTCTGAAGACGTTGTGGTTTGCGGATTCAGATTGAGTTTTTCAAACATATCGCGCAATTCCTTAAACGTAATAACATGATCCACCTCGGCTGATTCCGCTTTTTTCGCAATGCAGGGCCCAATAAAGACTGTTTTCAGATCATCGCCATGTTTCTTTTTCATGATGCGATCCATGGCTACCATGGGCGATACAATCTTTGCGAGATAGGGTGTGAGCTCAGGAAAATAATGACGGACATAATACACAATGGCAGGACAATCGGACGAAATGGTTTTTTCGGCCTCGTGGTCATCCATTACTTTTTTGTATTCCTTCCCCACCAGATCGGCTCCAAATCCCACTTCGACCACATACTCAAAACCCATCTGACGCAACATACCAACCAATAAACGATAATCGGCAATATCGCTAAACTCTGCTGCAAAGCTGGGGGCAACAAGAGCAGCAACCTTATTATTGCTGCTCAGCAATGAATAAACACCCTGGGTTGTATCAACAAAAACCTTTGCACCCTGACTGCAGACTTTTGTGCAATTTCCACATCCAATGCAACGCGAAGAAATTACCTCGGCCTGTCCGTTAATAATCTTAATCGCCTTCACAGGGCACTCTCTGACACAGGTATAACAAACCCTGCACCGGTCTTTGACCG
>CAZJOL010000263.1:0-3931 GCA_964547605.1 uncultured Bacteroidaceae bacterium
CCATATACAAAACAGTATGGTAGAAGTAGAAAAACACCATAGAAAGAAAATTTTCTCATGGGAACTGAATTCTACCAACGAGATCATGATTCTTACATCTGATGATAGTTCGCGACAAGAGTTATGGAAGATTGTTGAAATTGGGGATGATGTATTGATATTGGAACAGACGGATTTATTCGGGTCAGAGGTGATAACATTGTATTTGAAGCGGGAGGTGAAGTGAGAATGCTTTCACTATTTTGCAGTTTTATAATACCACTTAAACAAAGCAGAAATGATTCATAACGATAATAATATGTTCCCGACAAATATACTTGTAATCGTGCTGTTATTGCTTTTCGGTTGTTCAAAAAAACACGAATCCTATATTGGTCATTGGCATTATTATGATGATTTATCGGGTAACTATCATTCAGTAACCATTACAGATTCATCATTGATTATTGATGAATTTACATATGGAGGAAATTTCTTAATCGATGATTATGATTTTAATGACAACGCCAGCTTTGTTGAATTATTAACTGTAAAACTTAATGCAGATAAAAAAGTGATTGGCTTTGAAAAACCCGAAAATTGGTATAAAACAGAGAATACTTCACAAGATTTTCTTAACGATTTTAGCTGCAATCTGCCAATATTTTATACACCTGACACAACAATAAGCTGCAATCCTGTTCATGTGTGCGAATATGCATATAGAATTTTTGCAGGGAAATTAAAACCAAACAGTACGACATCAAATAAACAGGAAAAACTATATTGTGTAAAAGGATATTATGTAGTGATAAATGATCATTTGGGCACCAAGGAATACTTAATTGACTATTTATCCGAGTCAGAAAGATACGGAGTTGTAATTTATACCAGCGCAGATTGCCCTGATGAAATCATTTCAGACATTGTAAAATATGCTGGTAAAGCACCAATTTACCGTATAAAAGCAGATACCAAATCAAAATCGATTACACATTACAAAATATAACCGCAACATAACGTACTCAAGATTTTAAACGCGATTCATTCAACTTTGAATGAATCATATTTTAAGAGTAGAAATACGTACATGCAAATAAATTGCCCAGCCGATAGGCAGCGTTTGACGGTCGAATATACTCCTGTAGTGGATGTTCTGCTTTCGACTCTTCGACGGAGTTTATCCTGCTGACGCTACTTCGTAAAGGTCAGTTCGCCTGTCTACTCTTCGACTCCGCTGCTAATGACACATTTGCTTATACCACTAAAAATCAAATAAATAAGCAAAACCGATATTCCATCGTTCGGAGAGAATCGCAGAATATGGAATCGTCGGTTTTGCCGCAAACATAACGATTCCATATCCTCTGCCTCCTTCGTCGCCATCGGACGATGGAATATTATGTTTGCCCCATTGTCATTTTTTATTTAGGTTGCAAAACGCGTTTTGCTGGTAGTCTCAGAGTGACAGTAGCATGAATTGCGCTAAAGGTATTTCGGGAATATCCTTCAAAACTTCACTCAATCTCCGCCTTCTTCAAGGCCAGCTGGCGCTTGTTGTCGCCGATGTAGCGGAAGTAGATGATCAGGTCGGTGGTTACCAGCAACATGTTGAACGCATACAGGTACGTAACGATATCGTAGTGGTAAAGCACCTTGTGTGTGATGCCCATGGCGTAGCCGATGATGAGCAGAATGAGAAATATGGGGCTTTTGCCGATCACAATTTTGGTGCGAAGACCTTTCATAATGGATATGGGCCAGCTGCATGCAAAGCAGAGGAGCATGAGGACTTCGAATATTGAAAATGTACTTGCTTCCATAAATACGCTATTACAGATGATTGATGCCTATCCTTCGATACAAATTTTTCTGCGTTTCACTTCGAAAAATTCACTCAGGATGACATCAATCAGAAATAAGATTAAACATTGAAACGAATGTGCAGAATGTCGCCGTCCTGGACGATGTAGGTTTTTCCTTCGACGCGCATTTTGCCGGCATCTTTGCAGGCGGCTTCGGTTTTATTCTGAATCATGTCGTTGTAAGCGATCACTTCGGCACGGATGAAGCCACGTTCGAGGTCGCTGTGAATGGCGCCCGCAGCCTGCGGTGCAGGAGTATTGCGCGGAACGCTCCATGCGCGGTTTTCGATACCACCTACCGTGAAAAATGAAATCAGATTCAGCAATGAGTAAGCGGCGCGTGTGATGCGGCGTACACCGGGCTCGGTAAGATTCAAATCTTTCAGAAAATCGGCGCGGTCTGTTTCATCAAGCTCTGCAATCTCAGCTTCGGCGCGGCCTGCAACAATAATGACCTCCGTGTTTTCACCTTTTACCGCTTCGGCAAATTTTGCGGAATACTCATTGCCTGTGGCAGCTGATGCGTCGTCCACATTACAGACATACATCACCGGTTTTGCAGTAAGCAGGTACAATTCGCGTATAAGTTTATCATCGTCATCGGTGAGTTCAAGCGAACGGATATTGCCCAGATTTTCGAGCTGTGTTTTGAATTTCACCAGACTATCAAACGCTGGTTTCGCAGATTTGTCGCCGGTTTTGAAAGCTTTTTCCACTTTCTGCAATTTACGGTCGATCTGTTCGAGGTCTTTCACCTGCAATTCGAAATCAAGATTTTCCTTGTCGCGCACCGGATCGATACTGCCGTCCATGTGAGGCAGCAAGGGATCATCGAAACAACGCACCACATGAATCAATGCATCGACATTGCGGACATCGTTGAGAAAAGAATTTCCGATGCCTTCGCCCTGCCCCGCTCCCTTGGCCAATCCCGGAATGTCTACGAGTTCGACGGTAGCCGGAACCACCTTGTCGGCCTTGATGAGTTTATCGAGTTCGTACAAGCGCGGATCATGCACATGAGCCGTTCCCAGATTGCTTTTCGTGGTGCTGAATGCAAATGTGCTGACCTCAGCCTTTGCATCCGAAACGCAATTAAAAATAGTTGTTTTACCACAATTCGTAAGGCCTACAATTCCAACTTTCAATGCCATATCAATCTTTTAATTTAAAAAACTCCAGGTAACCCCGAATCTAAAACCCCTGTCAGGGAGCGGATATCCGGGTATCTGCCAATAGTTCACCTTTGCGAAACCGGCAGTAAAATTTATTATTTCTGCAAACACAACCGCCCGTTTGATCTGCGCCCGCACAAAGGCAGTGGGATAAACAAAGCCTCCTGTTTTTATGTTACGTTGCATGTAGAAAATCTGCATAGCAGGGTTATATGCATCGGCATAATACGCTCCGTTGATCCACGCACTGAGACCGGTTTGCAGCGTGAGTGCCTTTTTGAAAATGCTGTTGCGCATGGCAATTTCAGCTTTGGCAAACCAGGGCGGAAGATTGATGTAATTGGCATGACCAACATCCTGAATGCCAGCATTTCCTTTTAATTGAAATCTTCCGAATTCAGCATCAACAGACAGATTGAGACCGGCTGCCGATCCACTGCCGCCTTGTGCAAAAGTGCTTCCGTTGAAAAAAACATGATCGGAAAACTGCGCGAAATATCCCGAAATGCTGAATGCACCATAGCTCAGGCCTGCAACACCTATCAGTGTTTTCGTCTGATTCCAGTTGCGCTCCCAGCTGAAATGATTGCCAAAGTAGCGGAAAAAATAAATCTGCGGGCTGATGAGACAATAGCTGAAACGAAGATATGGCCGCCATTTCAGTGAGTCATGGCTTATGAATTCAACATGAATATCGTGATCACCACCCGCAAGCGGAACAACATCGGATGAGCCATTGGCCTTTAGAATAAATCCGTTGCGGAAGTTCCATGACAAACCTGCTTTCAGAATTTTCTGCGACAGCACTGAATCGGATCCGGCATTATACAAATGATCATCGGAAACAAACAATCCGGCATACCAGCGAAGCAGCTTTGAATGGCGGTTTCCGAACATCAATGTGTTTTCAAA
>CAZJOL010000264.1:0-3914 GCA_964547605.1 uncultured Bacteroidaceae bacterium
TGTGCCTTTTGTCTTTTATCTTGAATTGATGTGCTAATGCTACGATTTGAAAATTACGTGAAACGTGACAAGTTCGCCGATGTGTGAATATGAGTGACGTTGGAATGTGATGATTTGAAAATTTGAAAATTCGGCAATTTGAAAAGCTCATTCGTTTACTTTTGTCT
This sequence comes from uncultured Bacteroidaceae bacterium, assembly GCA_964547605.1. Taxonomy (GTDB): domain Bacteria; phylum Bacteroidota; class Bacteroidia; order Bacteroidales; family DTU049; genus GWF2-43-63. The sequence goes on from CAZJOL010000264.1 coordinate 168, forward strand.
TGTGCCTTTTGTCTTTTATCTTGAATTGATGTGCTAATGCTACGATTTGAAAATCACGTGAAACGTGACAAGTTTGAAAATATGAAATTGAATGGATTGATGGTTTTGTGAAAAGTTTTTTACATTTGTGTGTGAGCAGAGAAAATTTGCAGAGACGCAATTATTTCATTTGTGTTGCGCCTGTGGGATGTTATCTGTAATTGCAAAAACATATGCTATGCCGATAAATATATATTTTGAAAACAGCTTTGAAAGTATTATCACGTTAAGTGAGGGTATATGGGATTTACCCACTCAAATTTCACAATTAGAGGAATGGTTAAATCAAAATCCTGAATTATATCAAGACATAAAAAAAGTGATTGATATAGGGTTTTCAATAAGGCCAGATGCAAGTGGAGGTGGTTCAGTTCTTACCACCAATTTGATGACCAAATTAGTCAATAGAAATTACGAATTATATTTGTCTGAGTACCCGTAAGCAACAACTGATTGGGCCACGGAATATGCACTCTGAAAGCGAAAGCCCAGCTCTTTCACAACCCCAATACTCTTAATCCTATCGCCATTACAAATCGCGTCGAAAACTTCGAGGCTTTTGAAAAAGCTTCTCCGGTTTGCCCGTTTTCCTCACCCAAAAATAATTTCGTACATTTGAATCTCCCAATGAATTGCAGGCTTAGGGATAGGGGGGCAATGGCTAGTGCCAGCAAGGATATAATACACACTGAAAAAAATTACACGGAATATGACAGCGAAAAAGAATTGACGAAACCGGTATTAATATGGCGAAAAATAGAAAAATAGAAATCGGGGGAACTGAAATTACAATCATATCACAAAAGCAGGACGATTACATTTCACTTACCGATATGGCAAAAAGTCAAATGCAGGAAGCCATAATTATTAAATGGCTCAGTCTGAAAAGCACCATTGAATATATCGGCGAATGGGAAGCGTTGTACAATCGAGATTTTAATTATACCGAATTCGGTACAATTAAAAATTCGGCGGGGAGCAATAATTTTGTTCTTTCGGTTAAAAATTGGATTGAAGCCACCAACGCCATTGGCATTACAGCACAGCCTGGAAGATACGGTGGAACGTATGCCCACAAAGACATCGCATTTCATTTTGGAATGTGGATCAGCCCAAAATTTCAATTGCTTCTGGTAAAAGAATACCAGCGTCTGAAAGAAGATGAAAACGATCGTCTTAAGTTAGAATGGAACATACAACGAACCCTTGCTAAAGTAAACTACGAAATTCATACTGATGCCATTAAAGACAATTTAATTCCACCAGAGATAACCAAACAACAAGCAAGTTTAGTGTATGCTAACGAAGCTGATCTTCTGAATGTGGCCCTTTTCGGAATTACAGCAAAAGAATGGCGGGAACGCAACCTTGATAAAAACGGAAACATCAGGGATTATGCCACCTTGGAGCAACTTGTTGTATTGAGCAACATGGAAAGCATAAACGCACTGCTAATCCGACAAGGCTTATCTCAGAGCGAAAGACTAATCCAACTTAACAAAGTTGCTATTACACAAATGAAATCCTTACTTGCAAGCCGTTCAATGAAGAAACTGAAATAACAGAGACACCGGTATTATGAGTCAGCCAAAAATATCCATACGTTTTTTCGATGACCGCGAAGTGCGGGCTGTCTGGGACGAGCAAAACACCCGGTGGTGGTTTAGTGTGATTGATGTTGTGGCTGTGCTTGCCCGGTTTAGACTTCCAAGTCCCCGGACGCCAGTTCCGGGGTCTCCTGAAATGTAGATTCAGCTCGGGCTTAAATAGTTTTCGAGGAGATCCCGGCACCGAAGCAGAAGCTATATCTCATACATTGACCGGGAACTTTCTACGCCAATGCTTAAGTAGTTTTTATGCAGGCATTGAAAAGTATTCTCCAAACAAAACTATTACAACAGAATTACTTTGTTGTAATCTGGCTTTAATAGCAGTAACAAATAATAATCGACAGAATCTGAAAACGGCGCTGCGCGCTATTCTTCAATAATCTTTATACTTTCAATTTCGTCGCCCTGGCGGATGGCGTCGATTACTTCGAGGCCTTCAACTACTTTGCCGAAGCAGGTGTGACGGCGGTCGAGATGCGAAGTGTTGGTGCGGCTGTGGCAGATGAAAAACTGTGAGCCACCGGTATCTTTTCCGGCATGAGCCATGGAAAGAACGCCGCGATCGTGATACTGATTGCCGCCACTGGTCTCGCATTTGATGCTGTAGCCCGGGCCACCGGCACCGGTTCCGTCGGGACAACCGCCCTGAATCACGAAATCGGGAATGACGCGGTGAAAAGTGAGACCATCGTAGAAGCCGCTTTTGGCGAGCTTTACAAAGTTGGCAACGGTATTCGGGGCGTCCTGTTCGTAGAATTCGACTTTCATGGTGCCCTTCACGGTATTGATAAGTGCTTTCATTTTCGTGTTGATTTTGATTTGCAAAAATACGAATTAATTGAATATCATTGGAGATTGCCACGATGGCACTAAGACACAAAATTCTTTACACCACATAGTCCCGGCCTCCGAGCCGGGATCTCATTGAAAACCTCAGCAGCCCAGGCGCTCCTTTCTTCCGCTAATTGCGCGAATCTCCGCGAAAAGTAATTCTTCCCTCAGCAGGTCTTATGAACGCTAATTCGAATCAGTCTTCACCTGCAGTGAATCCTGATTCAGAGTACGATTGAGAAAGCTGCCACAATGACACAAAAGCACAAGAAATAACGCAGTTGTCAATCTGCAATAAATCAAAATAATTTGTGCCTTTGAGCCTTAGTGGCCGAGCTCCAGGGTGTGATCAGACACTCAATTCTTTTCTGATTTCATCGAAGCGAGCCCAGAAAGCCGGAAGCGGTGCATTTATGATGACTTCTTCATTCGTAAACGGATGAATGAATTGCAATTCGCTGGCATGAAGAAATAAATCAGGCAAGAGAAACTGTTCAGCGAAAATCCGGTTGTGGTGCCGGTTTCCATGCTTGTGATCGCCGATAATCGGATGTGCAATTTTATTGGCATGCACGCGCAATTGATGTAAACGTCCGGTCTTGGGTTCCATTTCAACCAGACTGTAACGTGATGTATCGTAGGGCTCAACAGCTACATTCAGCTCATAATGCTCAATGCAGCGGTAATGCGTTAATGCTTCGCGGTAATTTCCGCGATCGTTCCGCACAGGTGTATCAACAATGCCTTCCGCATCTGCATGCCCGCGCAGCAGTGCCAGATAGGTTTTGCAAATTTTCTGGTCGTCGAAAAGTTTTTGAAAAACTGCAACTTCGTTCCGGTGTTTTGCAAGCAACACAATACCCGATGTCTTTCTGTCGAGCCTGTGGAGCGGATACACGCGGGGTATTCCCTGCTCCTTCAGCAATTCAAGCAACGACTTTTCTCCTTCGATGCCGGAATAATCGGAATGATGAACAAGCACGTTGTTGGGCTTGTTCACTGCGAGCGCGTATTGATCCTGCCAGAGAATGAGAGGTTGCATGGGGCAAAATTAAGGAAATACGAGATAAGAAATACGAAATACGAAATACGAGATACGAAATACGAGATACGAAAGGATGTGGAAATGTGCGCCTTCACGTGAAACGTGACGAGACGGCGATGTGACACCTTCACGTGAAACCACGTAAAACGTGGCAAGCTGTGATAAATCGGCGTATGTGGGAATATTAGATTGTCACTTTTGTCTTTGTACACTTCGACAGGC
>CAZJOL010000265.1:0-3913 GCA_964547605.1 uncultured Bacteroidaceae bacterium
CAACCAGCATCCCACCCAGTGCCTGCTTGATCTGTACACCATTCTGCAGACACAAAACACCCTCGACAATCTGAACATGACTTTTGTGGGTGATCTGAAATACGGACGCACCGTTCATAGTCTCAGTATTGCCATGACCATGTTCAACACCACATTTCACCTGGTTTCGCCCGAAGAGCTCAAACTGCCGAGTGCTGTAAAAATTCACATCAAAGATAAAAAACTTCCGTACCATCAATACACAGATCTGAACGAAGCCATTCCCCTGAGCGACATTATTTACATGACACGCATTCAAGCCGAACGTTTTTCAGATCCCATGGAATACGAACGGGTAAAAAACAGTTACGTCCTCAACCGCGAACTGCTCAGCAATGCCAAACCCGGCATGAAAGTGATGCACCCGCTGCCCAGAGTGAATGAGATTGCACTTGATGTTGACGACAGCCCTCAGGCATACTACTTCAAACAGGCTCAAAACGGAATGTTTGTGCGCGAAGCACTGATTGCACACATGTTAGGATTAAACGTATAAGGAGGAAACATCATGACAAAAAGCGATAATCACTCATTACAGGTAAAAGCCCTTGAAAACGGAACCGTCATTGACCACATCCCGCAGGGCGTTGTACAGCGCGTGCTGAGCATTCTCGGACTTGAAGACTGCACCGAACAGATTTATATGGGTGCCAATCTCGAAAGCCAGAAAATGGGCCGCAAAGGCATTATCAAGGTTGCCAATCATTTTTTTGGTCAGGAAGAAATTGATAAGCTTGGTCTGATTGCTCCAACAGCCACCGTGATCGAAATCCGTGACTACGAAGTCAAAAGCAAAACAAAAGTGCATATTCCCGACGAAGTGCACAAAATGGTGAAATGTTTCAATCCCAAATGCATCACCAACAAGGAAGCTGTCCCTACACGCTTCTATGTGATTGACAAGGAAGACCTGAAGCTGCGCTGCCACTATTGCGAAAAAATCACCGGGCGCAAGAATATTGAGTATAAATAAAAATTCTCTGCTCTTCACAAAGGCTTTGATTCATACGAGTCAAAGCCTTTTTATTTCAAATTCAATTATCATACATAGACGTATCATCAGACGAAAACCGATTAAATGCCTCATTAAATTCACTGATATAACTTTTCGAAACCGTCACAGGTTCTTCAATTGGAGGCACTGAAAGCTTGTATCCATGCGAGTTTCCTCTGACTTTTTTCACACACGTCAGGTTTACAATATTGGATTTATGGCAACGGATAAATTCTTTATGATTCTGTAATTGGCTCTCAGCCTGCTTTAACGTCATCAGCAACAATACAGCTTTCAGCGAACCTTTGTCAATAAAATAAAATTTGGTATAGTTGCTTTGTCCTTCCACCAATAACAAATTTGAAACAGAACTTTCGAATACATCTTTTGATTTATCAGATTCGATGCGGATTGTCTGTGTACTGGCGTTAGCATGATTCACACTTTTCCTGATTCGGTTATTCATCATACCGGCTTCATGAATATGCTTCCGCAACAGCACTTTTTCGATGTAAATCACCATAAAAAACAATGGAACCACAGTTAGTCCAGTGTAAGTGAAAACAATGTTCAACATATCAAATACCTGCCAGCCGATAATACCAAAAGACAGATAATAGGCAAGAACCAGAATATTAAGCAGTATGATTGTTATAAATGCAACCGTTGAAAACGATTTGTTTTTTTCGGGCGAAACCGACCAGATCGCCGGCAGTTTTACCAATGCAAGTGTTATTATAATCGAAGGAATTGCAGCAAGTGCAGCTATATGTAAATGCAATTGCAAACCGGAAATCTGATTAATAAATGCATTGTTTAACAGGTTCAGAAGAATAAAAAAATACACTTCGAAAGCGAGAAAAAATAAAGGCAAGGGCAATAAATCGCTCATGAAATCGCAGAATAAAAACAAACGAAACTGCAGCTTTTTTAAATTACCGATGGTTGCAATCAGCAGAATCAGAAGAGCAATGACAAAAAAGAAAATCATGTTGCGCTGCCCGTTTCTGATTCTTTCATTCAAGTCCTTGTCGGTTTTTAATTTTTCGATGCGCAGGTTTAAGTTTTCTGTTTGAATCTGCATGGTCATGTCAGCAATCCGCTGCTCGCTGCTCAATCCGTAAGCATCTTTGAAAACCTCTAGAAACTGTCGCGAATAATAAAAAGCTGTTTCGAACTGCTTCATCTTTTCAGCATAGCTGATGATGTTGGTAAGATAAATCCCTTTATGAATAGTAAGACCCAAAGACGTAATTTCTCCCAGTTGACTTTTCGCCAATTCAAACGCAGCAGCGACATCTGTTTTTGCCAATGCGAAAACCTTGTACAACAAAATTTCGAAATATCCACCGGCATCGCCATGCTCTCTGGCCCACTGAGCGCCGTTTTCGGCATATTCAATGGTTGCATCGAATTTTTCCTGAGCCAGCAATACACGGCAGGTATAAGCGTACATGTCGGACTGACCTACAATGTTACCACATACACGATATTGCTCCATAGCAAGCTTATATGATTTTATTGCATTTTCATAATCACCAGAATGCTCAGCAATGGCTGCTTCTGACTCATAATAACAAGCAACGAGAAACGGATTTCGATTTATTTGCTGCCATTGATACAACTCTCTTACATGTTTTCGGGCTTCCCCGGGCTGATTATCCATTAAAAATGCAACAGTACACCACTTCATACAAGTAGCAGCATCCTCGTAGTTACCCGAATGAATATACAAGGGAATGGCTTTGTTAAGCAGCTCTATACCCCGGCTTCGCATGTACCGGCCAATATAAATCATCCCCATCGTTTCGTAATATTCACCCATGAGTGAATCGGTGCCTGAGAAATCGGAAGCATGCAAAACCAGGATTTCGCGCGCGCTTAATAAGTTATGCATGGCGTCGTCAAAATTTCCAAGCGAACGATACAACGAAGCAACCCGAAGTAAATCAGGTGCCACATTTCTGTAATCGTTTTTCTGCAACCCCGATTCGATGCGGGCATTCAACAAGTCAACTGCTTTGCGCGGATTTGAAAGAGTGAGCGATTGTAAATCATTTTTATTTACCTGCGCAAACAAAAAAACATGTGTAGAAAAAAAGAAAATTAAAATCAAAAGAATCTTTTTCATAAATCACGTGTTCAAATTCAGGATAAATGTACAGCTTTTCTGATTAAAAACAAAACCCCGCAATCTGATCGCAGGGCTTTGAGGTTTGAAACGGGGGAACTAATAAAACCATTATTGTATTATGCATTTCTGGTATCCGGAATAAGACAAACTCTCCACACTGACAAGATACACTCCTGATAATGGTTTAACTAATAATAATTCTATATCTGCCGTCTCATCATCACCTGCCACATACATTTCTTCATGTATTTTTCTGCCCTGAACATCATAAACACAAATAACATACTGCTCTCCATCTACCGCATCGAAATGAACAATCATTGATTCATTGCTGTAATTAACAAATAAGTCAGACTGATTACTATTGTCTTTGCAAATTGCGGTCATAACAGGTGAATAATTATACTGCCCATCAAAATCAACTTGTTTAATACGGTAGTAATTTTCAGAAGAATGAATATCTGCATCTTTCACTGAATAATGAACAATGTCATTGGAATTTCCATGGCCCGCCATTGTTTTGATTCCATAAAACAATTCACCGTCAACTGATTTTTCAATCAAAAAATAATCACAATTTGTTTCAGAAGCTGTACTCCAATCAATAGTCACTTCGTCTCCTGAACAAAGAGCATTATAAAATAAATAATCAACAGGCAGTCCGCTGTTGATATAAACTACGGCTTCGTCTGTTCCATTCGAAGGGCACAGAGGATTTCCACCGGTGACCGTAACGGTATAGGTTG
>CAZJOL010000266.1:0-3895 GCA_964547605.1 uncultured Bacteroidaceae bacterium
CTCTCTTTAGAAGCCGAACAGATTAAACCAACTCATTTTCAAATTTTCAAATTATCAAATTTTCAAATCAACACATCAATTCAAGACAAAAGACAAAAGTACAAAAGACAAAAGTGAGCAAAATGGCATTTTCAAATTATCACATCAGCACATCAATGTCTTCTCATCTGCTTCATCTGCTTCATGGCATTACGCGCGCCGCCCGAAGTGACCATCTTCATCATTTTGCGTGTATCTTCGAATTGCTTGATGAGCTTGTTTACATCAGCCACAGTAGTACCTGAACCAGTTGCAATGCGCATTCTGCGTGAACCGTTCAGAACAGCAGGATTGGTCCTTTCTTCCGGTGTCATCGAGTAAATGATGGCTTCAATGCTTTTGAAAGCGTTGTCATCAATCTCGACATCCTTCATCGCTTTGCCCATGCCGGGAATCATGCCTATCAGGTCCTTCATGTTGCCCATCTTTTTCACCTGATGAATCTGTTTCAGAAAATCATCAAAAGTGAACTGGTCCTTGGCAAGTTTTTTCTGAAGTTTGCGTGCTTCCTCCTCATCGAACTGTTCCTGGGCTTTTTCAACAAGAGACACAATGTCGCCCATTCCCAGAATTCTGTCAGCCATTCGTTGCGGATAGAAAACGTCGATGGCATCCATCTTTTCGCCGATCCCAACGAATTTGATGGGCTTGTTCACCACAGCCTTGATTGAAATGGCCGCACCACCACGGGTATCACCGTCAAGCTTGGTAAGAATGACTCCGTCGAAATTCAAAACATCGTTGAAGGCCTTGGCTGTATTCACCGCATCCTGTCCGGTCATGGCATCAACCACAAACAGTGTCTCAGCCGGATTGACGGCATCGTGAATATTCCGGATTTCCTTCATCATCTCCTCATCAACTGCCAGACGACCGGCGGTATCGATGATGACTGTATTTATTCCGTACTGCTTTGCATGCGCAACAGCATTTTTAGCAATACGCACCGGATCGGTTACTCCTTCTTCGGTATAGACCTGAACACCAATCTGCTCGCCCAGAACCTTGATCTGATCAATGGCAGCCGGACGATAAACGTCGCAGGCAACCAGCAGAATCTGACGTCCTTTCTTGCTTTTCAGGTAAGCAGCCAGTTTGGCTGAAAATGTCGTTTTACCGGATCCTTGCAAACCTGACATGAGAATCACCGACGGGCTGGGTTTCAGATTGATTTCCGCTTTGTCGCCACCCATGAGGGCTACAAGCTCGTCGTGAACAATTTTCACCATCATCTGACCGGGCGAGACCGATGTAAGCACATCCTGTCCCAGTGCCTTTTCCTTTACCGAATCGGTGAATTGTTTGGCAGTTGCATAATTAACGTCGGCATCCAGCAAGGCTTTGCGGATTTCCTTCACCGTTTCGGCAACGTTGATTTCGGTAATCCTGCCCTGGCCTTTCAGCATCTTAAACGCGCGATCCAACCTGTCGCTCAGACCTTCAAACATAGCTCTTCAATTTTGTGCGAAATTAGTCATTTATTTTCATTTTTCAAGAGGTAATATTTACATGGAATGTCGGGTGATAATTGTCATTTAATCAAGAAAAAGCAGAAGTCTGGATTTACCTTTACAGTACCAAAAAAAGAAAAATGAAAACAACAATCATAATACTCGCAACTTTCATCAGTACTATGGGCATGGCTCAGACCGGCAGCATTCATCAGTTCAAGGTAAAAACGCTCGAAGGCGAAGAATTCGATTTTGCTTCGCTGAAAGGGAAAAAAATCATGATCGTAAATGTGGCCAGCAAATGTGGCCTGACCCCTCAGTACGAAGATTTACAGAAACTGTACGACATGTACAAGGATAAAAACTTTGTCATCATTGGATTTCCTGCCAACAACTTTTTAAGCCAGGAACCCGGAACAGCTGATGAAATCAGGGAATTTTGCAGTCGCAACTATGGCGTCACTTTTCCAATGATGGAAAAAATAAGTGTAAAGGGGAAAGACATGCATCCGCTCTACAAATGGCTTACAAGCGTGGATCTGAACGGTGTTCTGGAATCCGATGTTCAATGGAATTTTCAGAAATACCTGATTGATGAGAACGGACAACTGGTGAAAATGATTCCGTCAAAACAAAGCATTCTTGAGCAGTCGGTTTATGACTGGATTGAAGGGAAATAATACCAAATTGAAATTGCAGTTAGTTCAAAGATGTACTGCAATTTCTTATTTGGATAATGCCGTTGAAAAATGCTGCAGCGCATTGCAATTTGGCCTGAATTATAAATCAACACGGTATAACAAGTCTGAAATGTATTCTGCACCTGTTGGAAATTGCTGTTTATAGTGATTCCGGTGGACCTATAGTTGATAAAACAGATTTCTACCCCAATTAGTAAAATTTATCGCTACATTTGGGAAAAAATCTGTTATGAGAACATTAGTATTTCTTTCATGTCTTGCCTTTTTGGCTCCGTTATTAATCACTGCACAGACCTGTGATTACTTCGACATTGCAAACACATCTGTCATCCCCGGATGGACTGAGCAAACCAATGACTGGACAATTGAATCCAACAGACTGAAATCGCCGGCTGTTGCAAGCTGGAACTTTGCCACCAAAGACGGAAGCACGGCAACCAATGGTTTTGTCTCAGGAAGAGCCACTCACAATGGAGTTGCACAGACACAATTCATGGGAATCGTGGCGCGATACACAAGTGATGTCAACAATATCATGTTCAAGGTGCAGGACAATTCATCTGCCGGGTATTTCAATGCATATTTTCTTTCCTGTGATAACAACAATTTGCTGACTGTGAGTACAGGATTAAACCTCGGTACAGATCTCAATTTCAGAATGGAATTCCTGGGATCTACCGTATATATGCTCATTGATATTGATCGCGATGGTTTATGGGATATTGATACCTCAGTCATTGTTACAAACACCGGCTCAGGACTATGCGGTGCCGGTAGTTACAACAGCTGTTATCTCGATGACTTCTGCTATTCCTCATGCTCAGCTGCACCCGATCCCGCCGGAGCAATAACCGGAGATTCCTATGCATGTGTATCGGAGTCGAACATAGCATACACTACTTCCGCAATCACAGGAGCCGATTCCTATGACTGGAATTATACCGGCTCTGGGGTAACCATTAATGGAACCGCCAATTCAGTTACACTTGATTTTGGACCATTTGCCACCAGCGGATCGCTGACTGTGAGCGGAATTAATACCTGCGGAGCAGGAACATTATCTGCAGCATTCCCAATCACCGTATTGGAACTTGTGAATGAAACGGGAATTGTAAGTGGCTTGGATACTGTATGTCAGGGACAGTCCACCGTCCTTTATGATTGCGGAACACTTTCAAATGCCCTTGATTATATCTGGTCATATTCAGGAACAGGAGTTACAATAAACGGTAATACAAGCATTGTTTCTCTGAACTTTGCCGCCAATGCAACATCCGGCAGTCTGACCGTTTATGGCGAAAATGCATGCGGTTCAGGACCGGTGTCACCGGCATTCAGCATTTATGTTGATCCCTGCACAGGCATTGCTGAACCGGAAAACAAAATTGTTGTCACTCCGAATCCAGGCAACGGTGTTTTCTCAATTGATTTTTCAGGATTGAGCAATAAACCGGCTGAACTGAAAATCATCAACACAACAGGACAGGAAGTTTGGTCAGCAAGTCAGGTGAATATTTCATCGGGACCGGTTTTGATTGATCTTTCTGAACAGACACCAGGAACCTATATCTTACGCATGACTACCGAGGAGCAGGTGATTGACAGTAAAATTGTAATCACCAGATAGAAATTTTGATTCAGATTTACGCAAAAAAAAGGTTGAATTTTTTGATTCAACCTTTTTTTATGAATGAGAATTACTAT
>CAZJOL010000267.1:0-3868 GCA_964547605.1 uncultured Bacteroidaceae bacterium
AACACGCAGTTTTGAGACAGCCTCAACTATTAAATATTGAAAGACTACGCCGAACAAAGCTTAGAGTCCGTCTCTTCTAGACGATTCCACGTCAGCAATGACTTGTAGTAAACCACTTCTTGCCGACGGTAAAATGTCGGGGACAACCCAACATTCTGTCGTTCGCCTGACAATGATTTGCGAAAAGGTGCGGACACGGAATCGTTGGGTGATCCGTTTCATCCCGACGATTCCACGTCAGCAATGACTTGTAGTAAACCACTTCTTGCTGACGGTAGAATGTCGGGAAAGCTGACAACTGAAATTTTTCTATCTTTGAAATCATGGAATACGCAGCAATCATTCAACGGCAACGTGACTTCTTTCATTCGAATGTCACCAAAGATATCCGCTTCAGGGCGGAACAATTGCGAAAACTGAAAACACTGCTTCAGAACAACGAAAAACGGCTCTGTGAAGCCATTTACGCTGATTTCAGAAAAGGAGAATTTGAAACCTACGCTACGGAACTTGGAATTCTATACAACGACATTGGCGAATCTATAAAGAAAATGCGCCGCTGGAGCCGCACAAAACGCGTTCTGACCAACATTCCGAACATGCCGGCCCGATCGTTCATTATGCCGGAACCTTATGGTGTTTGTCTTGTTATCGGCGCATGGAATTATCCGTATCAGCTTTCGTTTGCACCTGCCATTGCCGCACTGGCTGCCGGAAACACCGTTATCCTGAAACCAAGCGAATTATCAGCACACACTTCGGCATTAATGGCGGAGCTGATCAACAACAGTTTCGATCCGGGCGTGTTTCACGTAATCGAAGGCGGAGTGCCGGAAACAACGGCTTTGCTGAAGGAAAAGTTTGACAAAATATTTTTCACTGGCAGCGTTCCTGTTGGCAACATTGTGTATCAGGCTGCTGCCAAAAACCTGACACCGGTCACGCTGGAGCTGGGTGGAAAAAGTCCTGCCTTTGTATTTGCCGATACCAATCTCGATGTCACCGCCAGACGTCTGGTGTGGGGAAAATTTCTCAATGCCGGTCAAACCTGCATTGCGCCTGATTATGTGCTGGTTGAAAACAAAATAAAGGAAAAATTTCTGCAAGCCATCAAGGCACAAATCGATGAATTCCGTTATTCGTTCGAAAATAAAAATCACGTGCAGATCATCAATGAGCGCAATTTCGACCGGCTGGTGAATCTGATTGATCATTCAAAAGTAATTTACGGAGGCGAGCATGACCGCGATGAGCGCTACATCAGCCCGACCATTCTCAACGACCTTGACTTCTCTCATCCGGTGATGGACGATGAAATCTTCGGCCCTATTCTTCCGGTGATTGGTTTTGATGATCTGGACAAAATGATTGTTGAAGTCAAGAACCGTCCAAAGCCGCTTGCCTGCTATGTTTTCACAAAAAGCAAAACGCTTCGCAAAAAAATATTACACGAAATTTCGTTTGGTGGTGGCGCCATCAACGACACCATCATGCACATCTCGAATCCACGGCTGCCATTCGGTGGTGTGGGCCACAGCGGCACCGGAAGCTATCACGGCGAAGCCGGCTTCCGTACTTTTTCGCATTACAAAAGCGTTATGTATAAACCATTCCGTTTTGAACCCAACCTGAAATATCCGCCCTACACCGAAGGCAAAATGAAATGGCTGAAACGGTTTCTGAGATAAAATACTGACATGAAAATCTGCTGCCTGTTTGTTATGGTTGCTTCTATACTGTGTTCATGCAGTAACACTGAACACAAGGTGGATAATATCACCCAGCCCGAAATTACAACCTATGCACAAATTGATTCCGTGTACAATTCGTTTCAGAAAATCAGTTTCAGCGAATTACCGGATAGATACAGGGATGTGACAGGTCTTGATAAAAGTTACGGGAAGGCATACGCAAACCAGGAGTTTCTGGTTGTCCGACGGAAAGATCTCGACAGAAATCTGGTTGCAGATGTTTCCGTTTCGGCATTCCCTCCTGAATACAATCCACTTTGTCCGCCATCATTCAGTTGTGGCAGAAACACCTTTTTTCTGCTGGTGAATAAAAAACTGCTGTACAGAATTCTGGATCTGAAAAAAGCACTTGAAAAGAATGGTTACAATAAAAACGGCTTTAAGGTGCGTGAAAGTTTCCGGCCACCGGTGCTGAATGAAGCTGTGGGCGGCGCCCGGGGCAGTCAGCACATGTATGGCAATGCCGCCGATCTGATTGTGCGCGATGTTGACAACAACGGAAAAGTGGATGTAAAAGACAAACAGATTCTGCTTGAATTGCTTGAAAAAATCATTGGCAACTCAGGCGGAATCGGACGTTATCCGGGAACCACCTCAATTCACATCGATGTGCGTGGATTCCGCGCCAGATGGGATTTTCAGAATTAGTAAAAGATAATTACCGAATGAAAAAAATAATTTTTCTGTTTGGATTTTTTATCAGCACTGTTGGATTTGCACAAATCAACTCATTCAACGAAACCACACAGTTGCTCAACAAGCCGCATGGGAAGCCGGTTTTGCAGATCAATGCGGGGGTGGAATACTGGTATCACAATCCGGGATATGAGGATGCGTGGGCGGAAATAGAAGTGCCTTGTTATGTATTAAAAACAGCTGTTGAAGAATCCGCTGTTTTGAAAGGAACAAAATTGTTTGACTATACCGGAAATTATATCGGTATTGTATTAAACAATACAAAATGCAATGCTGAATATCCCTGGCATGGTCCATCAAAATCATGTCCAGATTCACTCCGGAAAATTTCGATAACCGGTTATGTTGAAGAAGAAAAAGTCAATGAAAAAGTCATAATAAGTGAAATTATGAAAACCAATAAGGGTGTTGGAGATAGTTGTGTCAGTCGTGAATATGTTTTTTACAACACGCTTGGGGAGCCTCAAAAAATTCAGGAAAACTGCAATATGTATTTTACATGGATTGGAAGTGGACCATCACCCAATGAAGAGATCTGTGTAAAAGAAAAAACAACAACCCTCTCATTATTCGGAGCCGACTGTGAATTTAGATCAATGACCGTTGAGATCATTAAAAATTTCGCTACTGATCAACCGAAATCATACTTCATTTCACAAGATGCATACAAATGCGAATTTAATTACAACAAAATTGTTTTTTACGAATATAATTGGAGTGCCGGACCCGAAGAGAAATATTTGTATAGTGCAAGTTCTTTTAAAAAGCTTATGGACTTTCACGGAGATTTATATTCGGTCATGATCCCTGAAACAGAAATAACTGGTTTTATAGGATATTTGCCCAATCCGTATGAACAGGACAGTACATATTACGGCAATTTATGTTTTGCAACACCGGATAGGGTGGTGCTTAATAAACAAATTGTATGTCGGAATAAGGAGCTTGTAAAAAAGCTGACTTGCTTTGATGCAAGAATAAAGTTTGTTCCTGTTAATAAAAATGATGCTGTTTCAAATTACGACAGCACATTGTTTTTACTCAAATCAAAATCGGGTTGTGCAATGGAAAATTGCCTAACTGACTTCCGGATAATTATGAGTCTGGGTTATGACATGTACGACATCTCCATCGAGCTCGAATTCCGTGATGGCGATGTGTTTATCGTGAAGAATTATATGAATGCGTTTGAACTGAAATAATGAAGTTTCAAAAATTATTTAGATGAATTTTCATGGCAGACTCCAGAGGAGTCATATGTCTTTAGAAAATAGAAAAACAAAGAGGATGTCCAAAAACAAGACTTCTTCAAAAACAATATTCCATCGTCCGAAAGCGACGTAGGAGCGAAAGGATATGGAATCGTTGTTTTTGAATCTGTTACGACGATTCCATATTCCGGCCTGTTTATAAAACCCTCG
>CAZJOL010000268.1:0-3852 GCA_964547605.1 uncultured Bacteroidaceae bacterium
CATGTACCCAAGCAAAGGATTGATCTTGAAAATGCGGCGGTGAAACAATCCTTCCATCACAGCTTCTTTGAATGCTCTGAAAGCACGAACCGTAAACATATTGCGAAACATCACCCGACGATCGGCTACCGGAATCGTTTCCATCCATACAATGTATTTCCAGATGAGAATGACTCCCATCACCAGCAGACCGAGGAAAAACGGCAGCACAAAAGGATCAAAATTCATTTCCATCGAAGTGCTTTTTTAAATGAAACAATATATGACGCGTGTTTACATTGCGCGGACAAACCAGCGTGCATTTCCCGCACAACATGCATTTCGAAATTTCTTCCTTCACTTCTTTAATCATTCCGCGACGCAGCTCAACCGATAAACGGCGGAAACTGAATGCAGTAAACTGGCCGGCAGTGCAGGTTGCAGCACAGGTGCCACAGAAAATGCAGGTTGCGAGACTTGGCTCAAGCTTGCACATGCTGCGATACAGCGATTCATCGGCCTTGTCGAGATCGATCTGCGCTGATTTGCTTATTTTAAATCCGAATTCTGGACTCATTTTTTTACGTTTGTAAAGTTTGTAAAGACGTTCAAATAGTTGTCAGATATGAGTGATGAGTTATGAGTGATGAGAGGGTGCCTCCTATCCAACATCTCTGCGTCGCAAAGCACCGCATGCCGCATGCCTTCTTCCAAGCTCAATTTCAGAGCTGATTGCTGATTACTGACAACTGATGGCTGTTGTTTTGTCACTTTTATCTTTTGTCTTTTTCCTTTTATCTTTTCTCTGTTTTCCAGTCATTCAGATAACCGGCCACGCGCATGGCGGTGCTTCGGGCATCGAGAATGCTGTTGGTGATGGTACGCGGTGCCGTGCAGGTGCCGGCCATAAATACACCAGGTACATTACTCATGCCGGTTCCGGTATGTTCATCGTTGCCATGCAGAAAACGATTGCCGTTAAACGGAATTCCAAACAACTCGCCCATTTTGGTTGTGCCAGGCGATGGAACAAAACCTACGAGCAAGATCAAAAGATCCACCGACATTTTCAGCGGACGTCCGGTCAGTGTATCTTCAACCTTTACAATCACGCTTCCATCCTGCGATTCGGCTGCTTCCGACAAACGGCCGCGGATGAACTGCACGCCATGTTTTTCCTGTGCTTCCTTATACAATTCCTCGAAGTGCATTCCAAACATGCGCAGGTCCATGTAAAAGCAGAACACTTCGGCATCAGGAATAGCTTCATTGATTTCGATGGCCTGCTTCACACCGGTCACACAGCAAACTTTTGAACAGTAGATGTTACCAGCTTTTTCGTCGCGTGATCCAACACAATGAACAATGCCAACACGTTTCACCGACTTGCCATCGGCACGGGTGATCTTTTTGTGCTCTCTGAAAAGCTGCTCCAGATCTTTGCTTGTGATCACATTGTCATAAATGCCGTAACCGTATTCTTCCTTCTTTGTTGCATCGAATGGTTCAAAACCGGTGGCAATGACAACTGCATCGGCATCAATCTGTGCGCCGCTGCTGGTGCGAAGTTTCATCTGCGATCCATCACGTTCAACCTTTTCTATTTCGGTATTCAGCATCACATTTACATTCGATAACTGATTACCTTTTATTAGAAAATCCTTCACTTCCCCACCCGGACGCATGCTCGGAAACAAGCGATCCCATGCATTCAACTTTCCACCTACAGCATTTTCCTTTTCGATCAGACTTACATCAAATCCAAAATTGGCCAAGTAAGTTGCGGATTCCATTCCGGCCGGTCCGCCTCCGATTACAACAACTTTTTTAGACATTCAGAGAAATTTTTTCAATTAATATTTTTTTCGCAAAACTGATCAGCAGCAGATTTTCAGATTCATTGGATTTTCGGGTTTGCCCAGATTGGCTCCATTCATTCCTTTGAATTTACCACTTTTGTCATATTGATATCCAAGCTTGTCAAGCAATGGCTCAACAGTGACCTGGTGCATCTGCAATCCAAGCTCCCATGGATCATAACCAAGAATGATCCCTGCAAGTTCCTCATAGGTCAGAACCGGGATTCCAAGCCCGTTTTCACCATATGTCTTTCCTTCCGTTTCAGCAATGAAATACTGCCAGCGATCAAGAAACATTGGGCAGCCCGGACAGTTTGTCAGAATAAAGTCGGGCTTGTATGGCTCCATGCTTTCGAATTTCTTGTGCGAATTCGCAACCGAGTACCCACGATTGGCTTTTACTGCATACTGGCGGAATCCAAATCCACAGCAATGACGACGTTCGGGATAATCCACCACTTCACCACCCCAGTCTTCGATCATGCCGGCCAGCACCTGCGGATATTCTGCACCGCCCACACCTTTATGCGGAAACATTTTTGCGTAATGGCACCCGATATGCTCAACACCACGCAATGGCTTACCAGTATGCACATTGATCAGTGCATGTTTTTTCTTTTCAAAAATCTCGTTACGGAATTTGAAAATGATATCACTGGTGTGTGCAAGATTTTCAGGAACTTCGAAAGTACGACCGGTTGCTTTGTACAGATTTTCGCGAACCCGTTCCAATATTTCCGGATGCGACTCCCAGGTTTCGAGTATTTCGGTATATACGCCAAACGAAGTAATGCAGCTGGCAGCATAGTTTTTATATCCTTTTTCGGTCATCAGTGCAAACTGTCTGGCAACTACAGTCATGGTTGTTTCGAACGGAACAACATCGCAATGATAGCCAATACCTGTGCAGGTTGTATGACATGCCGAATCATGAACGTCTTTTCCAAGCTCCTCTTTCAGGATTCGCAGAAAAGCTGTTTCTGAGCCCGGGAAAAAATTCTGACGGATGCAGCTGCGCGCATACCAGAATTTATCACCGGAGATTTCTTTCTGATAGTCTTTCCAGATATGTCTTTTGCCTTCTGCTTTCATTCGTTTTCGAGTTTATGCGAATTAAAGGAATAGATATGTTTGAAGTATTCGCAATCCTTGGTTTCGTCAAATTGCAGCCCCATTTCTTCAGCTTTTTTTCGGGAGAATTCTTCAATGGTTTCGTATCGTTTGGTTCCACCTGTAACATCGAAAATTCTTTTCAGTTCATCCAGGTCTTTTTGCGGAATTTTGCGCAGTGCACCGGCAGAGTCTTTGCGGTAACTGGCTCCTGTTTTGTCCAGGACTTCCGATGCGTTATCGCGCACCCATTGCCATGTAGGACCCTGCTCCGGAAACATTTCAAGGTTGATATGATCAAACCACATGCAGTAGCCGTTATCGAGAATGCTTTCACCAATCATACGCTTGATGGCCAGTACCTGACGCCCTTTTTCGGATTCCGTAAAATATCCGGTCTCTTCGGACAGTACTCTTAAAGCGATGATGATCAGTCCAGGCGCATTGCCGCGAGGACAGCGCGTTTTGCAGCTCATGCACTCACCGCAGGCCCAGATGGTATCGCTTTTCAGCAAATCCTCAATTTTCTGTTCATCGCGGCTGGCCACAGTGATTGCTATCTCCCGGGGATCGTACTTGTAGAACATCGCAGCCGGACATATAGCAGTGCAGGTGCCGCAATTGATGCAGGCACTCAGGCCTTCCTGCATGTGAATGTCGGCCATCAGACGTTCGTAAAGTGTTCCGGAATTTTCTCCCATACCTTTGTATATTAATTCAGTCGACAAAGTAAAGAAAAAAAAATTACCTGACAAAATCAAACATACATGACAATTACCAATTCTTTTCATGATTGTTCGCAGCATAGGGCAAGAACAAGGTTTAGAGGTTGATGGGTTGATAGGTTTAGAGGTTGATAGGTTTAGAGGT
This sequence comes from uncultured Bacteroidaceae bacterium, assembly GCA_964547605.1. Taxonomy (GTDB): domain Bacteria; phylum Bacteroidota; class Bacteroidia; order Bacteroidales; family DTU049; genus GWF2-43-63. Next base: position 3,819 of record CAZJOL010000268.1, read on the forward strand.
TGATAGGTTTAGAGGTTGATGGGTTTAGAGGTTG
>CAZJOL010000269.1:0-1332 GCA_964547605.1 uncultured Bacteroidaceae bacterium
TCGACAGAGTTTACCCCGCTGTTCGTGCTTCGACTCCGCTCAGCATGACAGCGGCGGGGCTCAGTGTGACAGAAGGCATGACTCAGGATGACAGTAGCTTGCATAATAAATAACAAGAGAAAGCAGAAAGAATCAAGTCAAATCAAAACACATGAATATCACACCCAAAGCCCGTCTCATTCTTAAAACAGGGAAAATTGAATCGCTCAACCGCTTTCACCCATGGGTGTTTTCGGGCGCCATCAAACGCATTGAAGGGGAGCCAAAAGAAGGCGATCTGGTTGAATTGTATGACAACCACGATCACTTTCTGGCGCTCGGACATTATGGCGAAAGCAGCATTGTTGCACGTATTCTGACATTTAAGAATGAAGAAATCGATCATGATTTTTTCAGAAAGAAATTTGAAACAGCTTGGGCATACCGCCAGAGCCTGCATCTGCTGCGCGAAGACAACAATGTGTTCAGGCTCATGCATGGCGAAGCCGATGGATTACCAGGATTAATAGTTGATTTCTACAACGGAGTTGCAGTGATGGAATTTCATTCAGCCGGTATGGAAAGCATGGCCGATGGTCTGGCAACCGCGCTGGCAGAGGCCTGCAAAGGTGAAGTGAAAACCATTGTTTCGAAAAGCAAAAGCATCAAAGAAAACGGGTCGAAGCTGTTGCTCGGCACTGAGCCTGCACTTCCGCATGAAATTGTTGAAAACGGAAATAAATTTCTCGTTAACTGGAGCGAAGGTCAGAAGACCGGATTCTTTATTGATCAGCGCGAGAACCGCCAGATGGTGAAAGAATTTTCGAAAGGACGCAAAATGCTGAACATGTTCGGCTATACCGGCGGATTCTCGGTTTACGCGCTGGCAGGCGGTGCGCAGCAGGTTGTAACAGTCGACAGTTCGGAAAAAGCGATGGAGCTTTGCCGGCAAAATATTGCATTGAATAATTTCGATCCGCAGCAAAATCCATGCATTGCTAAGGACGCGCTGGATTATCTGAAAGAAATGCCGGACGGAGAATTTGATCTGATCATTCTCGATCCACCTGCCTACGCGAAGCGCGTGGACGCAAGGCATAATGCCATTCAGGGCTATAAGCGACTGAATGCCGAAGCACTGGCAAAAATAAAAAGCGGCGGATTTTTGTTTACCTATTCCTGCTCGCAGGTGGTTGAGCGCAATCATTTCAACGGCGCCATTACCGCTGCCGCCATTGCTGCCGGACGCAAAGTGCGCGTTGTGGCCCAGCTCTCGCAGGCCTCATGTCACGGACATACCTTGTTTCATCCGGAAGGATTCTATCTGAAAGGACTGTTGCTATACGTGGAATA
>CAZJOL010000269.1:1432-3820 GCA_964547605.1 uncultured Bacteroidaceae bacterium
TCAAACTACCATTTCTTCCAGTTCTTCTCCAGGCCATAGAACAGGAGCCAGAGTTCGTGTTCGAGCTCAACGGAACGAAGTTGTTCCAATGCCACGGCATCCGGATCTGAAAAGTCAATCTGCCGGGGAATCATGCCCAGTTGCATGGCAGTCATAAACGGATAGCCGAAGCTTTTGAAAAAACTGAAATGATAATCAGAGGCCGGAATCTCGCTTCGCAGCTGCGGAAAATAGAGCCATGGGCCGCCGTGAAATGTCAATGAATCATTTGCAGATACCGATGACACCGGCTGAATGGCCAGCGGATATTTGTACATGAGCCAGGTTTGTGTATTGAATACTTCATCAATTTTGTACACAAAGCCACGAAGGTTTTTATAATCTCCAGCCTCTTTCTGCAACCCGCTCAGGTCGGGCTTGTCGTGCATCGGAAAATAAATCTCCTTCAATTCATCATCGGCATATGCTGACAGATTTCCTTTTTCAAATGCGCTGTTCAACACTCCGAAAAGAGGTAAAGCCGAATCAGGTCTGAAAAATAAATCGGTTTCATCAAAGAGCGTATCGGCATATACAAACTTACGCGCAGACATGAAAACATCAAACTGATCGAGATGAAATGACGCCTGACCATTGCCCGACATGTCCATCACACGTGCAGACACCAATGCGCCATCGGGAGAATATTCCTTGCGTTGTCCGATTGGTGCGCCATCCCTGTATTCGCATTGAAAATTGAGTTGACCGTTTGAAAAATAAATCTTTCTAAGCCCGTCGTAGAGCCCGAATCGGAATTGCGTTTCGGATTTGATGGTGCCGTTTGAGTATTTGATTATTTCAGTACCATGCTTCAATCCACCTCTGAAAGGAACGGTGCCGGAAATAAAATTCTGTACCGTGTCGGAATGAAAAATATCAAAATCAGGAATGGAGTTCGTGATTTTCCCACGTCCGAACCGCACGCCACCTTTGCCCGGAATGCGCGCCCGGTGCAGCATTACATTGCCATGCTCTGTAAAATCAATGATTACTTTTCCTTTTCCGTCTTCGGAAAAAAATGTCCATTTCCCGGTGCGGAAATTATTCCGGAACTGTCCTTTCGCTTTCAATTGTCCGTTTGAATAAAACGATTTGTAATCGCCGTTCAGCATGCCGTTCTGCCATGTCGGCACAATGCTGTCGCCATTATACGAAGTGCTTTTCACACCCGAATACTGATCCCATTTTTCTATATCGGACAGGGCTGGAAAGTCAGGTGTTGAATTCTGTGCAAAGGAAATGCAGGCTGAAAGAGCGAATATGGCGAAAAAGAAAATCTTCATTTTTGAAATTTTACAAATGTAAGGATTTAACGGTTATTAGAATTTGATTAAATGGGATTTCTGGTTAGTTGCATATTGCATTCTCTATTTCAAAAATCAGCTACATCCATGTTTTTTATGAACGAATTTCTTATGAGAAATATTTAAAATTAAGAATTTCAGATAAAAAGACAATTCAATTTTTTATATATTTGAACATGAAATGTGTGAAAGTCCATGCAACAAAAAGGATGATGATATAATCCTATACATTGGAAAACGTAACATTTCAAATTCGGACAATGCAGATTACAAAGGTTCTTTTATACAATGCAGACGTTTAAATACGATCCAAATATTCATCATCGCAGATCAATCCGTTTGAAAGGATATGATTATTCGCGTGCGGGATTGTATTTTATTACGATTTGTTGTCAGGACAGGATTTGCCGGTTTGGGGATGTTGTTGATTGTGAAATGGTATTGAATGATGCGGGCAGGATTGCATACAACGAATGGATAAAAACAACAGAAATACGCAATAATGTTGAATTGGGCGAATTTATCGTAATGCCAAATCATATACACGGCATTATACGGTTATTGGTTAGGGACGAATTGCATTCGCCCGACAACAAAACGCCCAATATGAACAATAATAAAAACAATTTTCCCCTACGGTCACCATCACAAACCATTGGGGCAATTATTCGTGGATATAAATCATCGGTAACAAAACAAATCAATAATTTGGCCAACAACGGAATGGGCGTATTCAATACGCCCCAACAATTGTGGCAACGAAATTATTGGGAACGCATCATCCGCAATCAAAAAGCGTATCATCGCATTGCGGAATATATTTTAAACAATCCAGGGAAATGGCATTCGGACAATTTTTTCAAATCATGAAATCAATGGTCGGTCGGGTAATGCAATAGGCGTTTGGCATAAGGAGTATGGCGATAGGCGTTAATCATTGTGCGTTGTGCCTAAATGTCTTTATAAACATCGGCCAGGTTGTTTTCAACTACATGTAGAACCGCTACCAGAGCGCCTTCTGCGGAGTAACCGAATTTCTTCTGCA
>CAZJOL010000270.1:0-3795 GCA_964547605.1 uncultured Bacteroidaceae bacterium
TTATGGGTTATGAGTTTGGTTTAGAGGTTGATAGGTTGAGAAGTTGAGGGGTTGAGAGGTTGAGGGGTTGAGAGGTTGAGGTGCGGACCTTGTCACGTACACGATTTTACGGGAAGCACAGCATGCCGCATGCTGCATGCCCTGTCCCAGGCATCTTCTGCGGACTGATTCCTGACTGCTGAGATGTGACTGCTCTATGTAACGTCTGTAACGATTGTAATGCGTAACGTTGGTAACGTCTGTAACGTCAGAAACAAAAACAGACCCGATTTTTTAACAAACCGGCCGGTTTGACGGGGATAAAAAAATATTAAAAGCGTATAAATCAACTATTTTCAAACTTTTTTTATCAAACGGTATTGGTTAATAAAAAAATATTTCTACCTTTGCAGCCCGATTTGAAAAATGGGCTTATTTCTCTCTAAAACAATTGTAATGGACACGCTCAGTTATAAAACGAAATCAATCAACAAGACCAACGCCAATAAAGAGTGGGTCATTGTTGATGCAACAGACCAGTCTTTGGGACGTTTTGCCGCCATGGTGGCATTCATGCTCAGAGGAAAACACAAACCCAGCTTCACTCCGAATTCGGACTGCGGTGACAACGTGATTGTCATCAATGCTGAAAAGGTGAAACTGACCGGCAAAAAGCTGACAGATAAGGAATATGTGCGCCACACCGGATATCCTGGTGGACAGCGTTTTACCAATCCTGCTGATTTGCTGAAACGCAAACCAGAAGCTGTTGTTGAAATGGCTGTAAAGGGAATGCTTCCCAAAACAAAACTGGGCGCCGAGTTGTTCAGAAATCTGTATGTATATGCAGGTACCGAGCACAAACACGAAGGCCAGCAGCCCAAATCGGTGAATATTAACGAAATTAAATAAAGGACATGTCTGAAACTCTGACCTTAGGAAGAAGAAAAACAGCTGTTGCTCGTCTGAGACTGACTCCCGGAAACGGAACCATGACTGTGAACGGCAGGGATTATAAAAATTATTTCCCGCTCGAAACCCTTCAATATATTGTTGACCAGCCATTCATCATCACCGGCACTACCGGCACATATGATGTGAAGGCATTGCTCGACGGCGGCGGATACAAAGGACAGGCCGAGGCACTGCGTCTCGCCATCTCCCGCGCCCTGGTGGAACTTAACGAAGAATACCGCTCTGCTTTGAAAGAACAGGGACTGATGCGCCGCGACCCACGTATGGTCGAGCGTAAAAAGCCAGGTCGCCCCAAAGCAAGGAAGAGATTCCAGTTCTCTAAACGATAGTCTTTGCAAGACGTCGCGTTTAGTATCCAAATTGCTGAGACCGTTTCAAAACGCTACTCAGCAATTGCTTTTTCAAACGAAAGGAATGTAAACAAATAACACAAATCTAAAAATGGCAAACGTAACTTTTGATCAATTGCTTGATGCCGGATGTCACTTCGGTCACCTCAAGCGTAAATGGAATCCCAACATGGCTCCTTATATCTTCATGGAGCAAAACGGAATTCACATCATCGACCTGTATAAAACAATGGCAAAGCTGGACGAAGCCGGCGGAGCTCTGAAACAGATTGCTAAATCAGGACGTAAAATTCTCTTTGTAGGAACAAAAAAACAGGCTAAGGAAATCGTAGCTGAAGCAGCAAAGAATGCATCAATGCCTTACGTGGTTGAACGCTGGCCGGGCGGTATGCTCACCAACTTTGCCACCATCCGCAAAGCCGTTAAAAAAATGGCCTACATTGACAAAATGCTCAACGATCCTTCTTTCACCAATATTTCGAAGCGTGAACGTCTTCAGATTAAACGTGAGCGTGAAAAACTCGAAAAGAACCTTGGTTCAATCGCTGATCTGAACAAACTTCCTTCAGCACTCTTTATTGTTGATATCGCCAAAGAACACATTGCTGTTGACGAAGCACGGATTCTGGGCATCCCGACATTCGCAATTGTTGATACCAACTCAGATCCCAAAAAAGTTGAGTTCCCTATTCCCGGAAACGACGATGCAGGAAAATCAATTTCACTGATTCTTCAGGAAGTTGTAAACCACATCAACGAAGGTCTCGAAGAAAGAAAAATGTCGAAAGACGTTGAAGCTTCCGAAGAGCATGAGGATGAATACGACAAGGACGGCAATCTGATTGAACCGACAACTGAAGAAGAAGACGGATCAGACAAGCCTAAACGCAAACGCGTGCTCAGCAAAGCAACCCCAAAAGGTGGCAATCGCAAAACCAACATTGAAGTAAAAGACTAAAAATTTCAGAATCATGGCAAACATTAGTGCTCAAGATGTATATAAACTCCGCGATCTGACCGGAGCCGGTGTGATGGATTGTAAAAACGCCCTCGTTGAATCAGAAGGCGATTTCGAAAAAGCCATTGAAATTCTTCGCAAAAAAGGACAGAAACTGGCTGTGAAACGAGCTGACCGCGAAGCCAATGAAGGATATGTAATTGCAGCTACCGACGAAACAAATACTTTTGGAGCTGTTATTATGATGAACTGCGAAACTGACTTCGTTGCCAAAAACAACGACTTCGTTTCAGCTTCAAAATCATTTATTGACGCAGCTATTGCTTTCAAACCAAAAAATCTGGATGCTCTCAATGCTCTTCAGATTGATGGCCGCAGCATTGCTGACCTCGTTACCGATCTCGTTGGTAAAATCGGTGAGAAAATCACCCTTACCCACTACGAATGTATTGAAGCTCCCTGCGTTGTGGTGTACAATCACTACAATCACCGCATCAGCACCGTTGCAGGTCTGACCGAAGGTGGCGAAAAAGTAATCGAAGCCGGTAAAGACGTGACCATGCAGATTGCATCGATGAAACCCATTGCAGTTGACAAGGGCGATGTTTCAGCCGACATCATTGCAAAAGAAATCGAAATCGGAAAAGAACAGGCTCGTCAGGAAGGTAAACCCGAAGAAATGCTTGAGAAAATTGCACAAGGCAAACTCAACAAATTCTACAAGGAAAGCACCCTGGTGAATCAGGATTACATTAAAGATGGCAGCATGACTGTGGCTCAGTACCTCAAATCAGTGAGCGCCAACCTGAATGTGACCAAATTCTACCGCCTTGCATTGGGCGAATAATCGCATCAGACATATTTACGAAAAGCCATCCACACCGGGTGGCTTTTTTGTTTATATTTGACTCCGCAAAAAACATCCATACAAATTCTGCACAATGAGAATCATTGCGTTCATCCTGCTCACAGCCGCATCACTTCACGGCTTCTGTCAGCCAGAATATACTCATAAACAAAAAATATCGCTGCAGCAAAACGATGATTTGCTGCCCTTGCATTGCAGGACCGGCAAGTTCATTGTCTCTTTCAATCCGGCCGACCTCACCTACCCTTATCCGGAAGAAAAACAGAAAAAACTTTCTGCATTGCTGACGTGCAATGACACTCTGGACCTTGATTCGCTGGTTGAAAAAGCCGCAGACATTGTGCGCGACACCAATATGAACTTCTGCAATGCCCGCTTCAGTTCAATGATTACAAAATGTTTTCTGAACGGAAATGTGGCCGTTAAAAATGCAACAACCAATGTTTTCCTGAAAAAAATATTCGCACTCGTCGATGACCGCATGAGCTGGATGCTGGTGAATTATTATTACTTCACCGATTTAAAGAAAACATCGGTACTTTTTGAATATTGCGACGTATCGTTTGGATGTCCGGCTTTCTGATTAATCCCCCGAAGGGTTTTTATTAATCCCTCGAAGGCATACGCGTCAACTTAATTATTGTTTCTTTTTGCTGATAAGCGAT
>CAZJOL010000271.1:0-3785 GCA_964547605.1 uncultured Bacteroidaceae bacterium
GTTTCGACATTCCACCGTCCGAACTCCGTGAGGACATGGAACCGTCGAAACAATCTGCACGGAGACTTCTCATTCCGCCACAACGGTTCCGTGTTCTTCGTCTGGTCGGTTTTCCATAAAGTCTAAACAACTCCGAACGGCGGAATGTTGTGGTGAGGCCCGTTTCGACATTCCACCGTCCGAACTGAGTGAGGACATGGAACCGTCGAAACAATCTGCAAGGAGACTTCTCATTCCGCCACAACGGTTCCGTGTTCTTCGTTTCACTTCGAACGGCGGAATGTTGTGGCGAATACAATATTTGATATTTTTGCAGAAAGCAGACATATGAATATCCCAATTGAGTATGGTAAATTCTACCACATCTTTAACCGAGGAAATAATAAAGAAAAATTATTCAGATCAGAGGGTGATTTTCTTCGGTTTCTGCAATTATACAAGATTTATGCTTCACCAATAGCAGATACTTATGCATGGTGTCTTATGAGCAATCACTTTCACTTTTGCGTTCGAATAAAAGAAAAGTTTGAAATTGGATATTTAAATTCAAAAAATGCACACAAAAATAAAGAACTGAAATGGGCTGTTCAATCATCTTCTCAAACAGAAACGAACAAACAACCGAAACCAGTTTCACAATTAAAATTCATGTTCAATGCATACTCAAAATATTTCAATAATAAATATTCGAGAACAGGTTCATTGTTTGAAAAAAATTTTGAAAGAAAAAACATCGAAGATGAATCATATCTTACATCCTTGATTATCTATATCAACAACAATCCGGTTAAGCATTTATATAAAAACAATCCAGGTGAATATTTGTGGTCTTCATATAATGAAACGATTGACAAATCCAGCACACTATGTGATTTAGGGTTCCTGTGGAATATGTTTGAAGATGCTGAAAACTTCAAATATGTCCATGATAAAAGAAAAGATGAGGATGCTGACTGGGATGACTATTTTGAATAGAGAACTGGCCAGTTTCGACATTCCACCGTCCGAACACAGCAGAGCTGCGTAAACTCCGTGAGGACATGGAACCGTCGAAACAATCTGCAATTCTGCTTCGTGTTCACCACAACGGTTCCGTGTTCTTCGTCTGGTCGGTTTTCTATAAAGTCCAAACAACTCCGAACGGCGGAATGTTGTGGAGTGGCCCGTTTCGACATTCCACCGTCCGAACTGAGTGAGGACATGGAACCGTCGAAACAATCTGCAAGGAGACTTCTCATTCCGCCACAACGGTTCCGTGTTCTTCGTCTGGTCGGTTTTCTATAAAGTCTAAACAACTCCGAACGGCGGAATGTTGTGGTGAGGCCCGTTTCGACATTCCACCGTCGGGAAACTCAGGTTTGCAAACGGTGGGTTTTTATGGCACCTGACTCAAAACACATCCAACGATGATAATCGATAAAACTTGCGGGTTGATAACATATTTATTACTATATTTGCAATAAAAATATCATGAAAACACTTGCAAACATCGCATTGCTTCTGCTCCTCCCAATCTGGATGAGCGCACAGGTTTGTCCTGAATACTTTCCGCTCAAAACCGGCAACAGCTGGGAAGTAACAAATTACAACAAGAAAGACAAGGCCACAGGTTCAAACTCATATGTTGTAAAATCTGTATCCGAGTCTGCAACCGGATACGAAGCAACAGTAACCACAACCGCCATCAATGAAAAAGGAGAAACCGAAGGCTCGGGTGACCTGATCATGAAATGCGTTTCGGGTGTGTTTTATCTGGATATGAAAAACTTTCTCGATCAGTCGGCCATGGGCGAAAATCCCGATATGACTGTGACCATGACTGCCAACGATCTGCAGTACCCTGCTGTTCTGACGGAAGGCGCCACCCTGCCCGATGCGAACATTACCTATCAGATGAGTTCTGGCGGAATGGTCGTAATGACAATGACAGTAAATATCACTGATAGAAAAGTGATCGGAAAAGAAAGCATTACTACACCAGCAGGCACATTCGAAGTCTGGAAGCTGACTGCAAAGTTTCAGTCCAAAACCGGCTTCATAAACACAAAAATGTCGACGGTTGAATACATTTCAAATGGCGGTGGTGTTGTCAAATCAGAATCCTACAATGAAAAGGGAGATCTGATGGGATACACGTTGCTTACAAAACTCAGCAAGCTGTAGAAAACGCTGTCACACTGAGACCACCAGCAAAACGCTTTTTGCAACTTAAATAAAAAATGACAAAAAAGCTGCTGTTACTCTGAGCCCCACCGCTGTCACTCTGAGCGGAGTCGAAGAGTCGATAGCGGGATAAACTCCGTCGAAGCGTCGACAGCGAAAATCAACAAAAAAAGTCTGTTGTATAAGATGAGATCCCGGCACGGAGACCGGGAACTTCATCAGACTTTTTTGTTGATTTTCAGAATTTTAAGCACTTGTGTCATTAGCAGTTATGAAGCATTCAGCATTATGTTTCACAAGTCCTCATCGTATCCCCGCCTGCTGCGCAGCGGGCAGGGATGTGCGACCACAATAAAACCCGCTGTCATCCCGTGCATCACTCAAACCCGCTCATGGAGCGGTTTTCCGCAGTATTTACAGAAAGTTGCATCCTTGTCGTGACCTTGTTTGGTGCAGTAGGGGCAGGTTTGGGCTGTTGCCGACTTTTCGCTCCGGATAATTTCACCGGTCATGATACCGGTTGGGACGGCCAGAATGGCATAACCGCAAATCATCAGAACACTGGCAAGAAACTGTCCTGTGTTGGTAACCGGCGAAATGTCGCCATAGCCCACTGTTGTAACAGTCACAATGCACCAGTAGATGCTGCGCGGAATACTGTCAAAACTGGTATTAACCGGCCCTTCGACCAGATACATAATGGTTCCGAAAACACATACTATCAGCAAAACTGACATGAGAAAAATCAATATTTTGCTGCTGCTGGCCCGAAGAGCAGCCAACAGCACGCGACCTTCGGTAAGTTGTTTCGTCAGTTTAAAAATCCTGAAAATACGTAAAACCCGCACCAAACGTATGATCATCAGCGAATGAGCTCCGGCAAAAATCAAGCTTAAATAGGTTGGCAAAATGGATAGGAGGTCAATAATCCCGAAAAAGCTTTTTGCATATCTGAATGCATTTGCTGTGCTGTATAAACGCAACCCATATTCAATGGTAAAAATGATCGTAAACGCCCACTCAACTGCACGGAAATAATATGCGTAATCGCGGTTGTAACTTGGAATACTTTCCAGAAGAATGACGATCACACTGATTAAAATGCATGCAAGCAATGTAATATCAAATATTTTTCCGGCCCGTGTGTCGGATTCGAAAACAACAGTAAATATGCGGTCTTTGATTTGATTACGGCTCATATATATCGCAATTATTTGTTCACAAATATACATTTATTCGAAAACAGAAAACAAATGAGATTGGTTACTTCGAATTAAAAATGATTACTGAACAATTGACAACATAAAATACCTGCCCGGGCAATATCAGACAGGTATTACAAATCAGAAAAAGCAGGATTTTACCAGGATACTTTAAAACCAAGTGTATTGCAAAAGCCCGTGCTGGTATATGTCTTCAGCTCAGGAATGGTAGTCATTGTGAGCGAAGGCCTGAACTCATACACCAGATGGATCTGGCTCCAGAAAGGATGTGCACGTGCCACACGAAAATCGAGTCCGAGTGGAATTCCCATCGACAACAGGGTTGAGGTCTTATTGCTTATATATGTGGATTCATAATCGTAGTCGCTGTTGTTATAAACCGGACGAGTATAGTACACA
>CAZJOL010000272.1:0-3774 GCA_964547605.1 uncultured Bacteroidaceae bacterium
CTGCAAAAACAACGGTTCCATGTCCTTCAGCTCCTTCGTCGCTTACGGACGGTGGAATGTTGTTTTTGCTCTGATGTGTTATATTTGAGACAGCCCAATCAAAATTTTTCTGACTTTGCCAAACCGTGTATCACTTCATTGCAACGGTATCCGATGACAGCCGGGTTGTGGTATAACCGAATGACTGAAGCATTGAAACTGCAGCTGAATAATCGTCGCTGCTCAGATGCGAATGCTCGAAAATGACCATCCCGGGCTGGTTTCGCACAAAATCGAATTGTTTCAGAATTTCATAATCATATCCTTCGGTGTCGATGTGCAGCAAATCAATTCCATCCCTGACCGGCGGCAAATCCGCAATATCACTGAAGCTCATGCATAACACTTCGGTTTCCTGGATGTAATCTTTTTTATCGGCCGGCGGGATAACGCCTTCCTTTTTGCAACGTTCATCCACATAACCCGACTCAATTACCTTTTCAATCTGTGAACGGTTGAATGAGCTCAGGCCGCTGGCCCAGCGCTGTCTGGTAAAGGAAATCCGATACAGGATTCTGCTTTTCACCTGAGCATCGACGGCTGCATTCAGCGGAACGATATCCATTCCCTTGTACAGCTTTTTAAGCAATTGATATGCTTCGGGCTGAGGCTCGGTGAGAATTCCGCTCCATCGATCCCGAATGATGAATTTATGCAGTGTATCGTGCTGTATTCCATCGTTGCTTCCAACCTGAATGAAACGAAGTTTCTGCCTTGATTTCGAAAAAGCATCAATACTGGCGGCCAGTGAGCCTGGTTCGGGCTTCCAAAGGTGTTTGTAATAGCAGCGAAATACAGGTTTACAGTATTGCGCCAGAAAACGACGGACAGAGACTGAGAAGGATTTGAATACTTTTTTCATTCAGACTTATATGGAATGTGGAAGAAGGATTGAGGGGCAAAAGTATAGAAATTCAATCATATAGAAAGAAAATATTGCATGAATTTGCACGCTGTTTCAGGCAAACATGTACATTTGCACACAATTCGCGAAAAGCACAATATACAATGGCTGAACAGCAGATTTTGAAGACCGGTTTACCACTGATTTACATTCATCGTAATCAGAAGATCGGCCATATGGTCATTCATTTCAACCATGGCTCATCATCGGACCCGGATAAGTTGCAGGGCGCTGTGCATCTGCTCGAACACATGCTTTTCAAGGGTACGAAAACCCGGAACTATTTCGATCTGATCTGTGGCATCGAGCATTTCGGCGCCGACCTGAATGCCTTTACCACCAAGGAAAACATGATCATTCATGTGTCCTATCCCGATCAGTACATGGATGAAATATGTCTGATCCTCTCTGATATTGTCAACAATTCCGTCTTCGACGAGAAAGAACTGAAAAAGGAAAAGCAGGTCATCTGTGATGAAATAAAGTCTTACCGCGACACGCCCGAAGAATTTATATATGATGAATGGGAGCGGCTCATGCTGTCAGGCAACGGGCTCAGCCATCCGATACTGGGATCAGCTGCATCAGTCAACCGCATCACACTGGAAGACCTGAATAAAACATATAAACTGATCCGGAGCGATTTTCAGATTTCGGTAGTCAGCAGCCGCAGCAAAGACCAGATAAAAAGAATCATTTCAAAACATTTCAAGGCAAAAGTCAAAAGCACACGCTCGGTAAATCTGGCCAAAATTATCCGCGAAGAAAAACCAAAAATTAAAGTGCTGAACGACGATGTCAGTCAGGCACATATCATTCTGGGGCGCATCGGACCTCACTTTACACACGATGATCAGCTTCCGGTTTATCTGATTTCTTCGTTTCTGGGAGGCAGTGCCATGAGTTCAATACTGAATATGGAACTGCGCGAAAAACGAGGGATTTCCTACACCATTGAAGCATCCATACAAAGCTATCGCGAAAAAGGACTTTTCTTTACATACTTCACCTGCGACAAACAACGCATGGGTAAAGCGCTGCAGGTGATTGCCGGAATATTTGAACATTACCGCAGCGAAGGTCTTTCGAAAAAAGAATTTGAGACACTGATACGAATGACGAAAAGTCAATACACCATGTTCTTCGAACCTGCGTTGAATGAAGCCATGTATCACGCCAAGTTTTATCAGTATTTCAACCAGATTGTGCAGATACCCGACCTGGTGAAGGAGCTCGGAAAGACCAGACTGGATGCGGTAAATAAAGTCGCTTCAAAACTGCTTGACTTCGATAGATTCAGCCGTATTACCATTGAGAAAAAATGAGCACGCTCAGCGATGCCATAGAGAAATTCTGCCTGCAAAACAGCACCCAGCCGGATGATGCGCTGAAAGCCGTATTTCGCGACACCTGGGTGAATGTGATGTATCCGCAGATGATCACCAACGAGCTGCAGGGACAATTGCTCAGCATGATTTCACTGCTTGCAAGACCATTGCAAATTCTCGAAATAGGAACGTTTACGGGCTATGCAACCATTTGTCTGGCTTCCGGATTAACCGAAGGCGGAAAGATCACCACAATTGAGAAAAACGCCGAACTGGAAAACCGGATCCGCAGAAATATTGAAACAGCTTTGCTGACTGACAAAACAGAGTTGCTTATTGGTGATGCAAAAGAAATTATTCAGCAACGGTTTTCTGAAAAAGCAGTATCATTTGATATTATCTACATCGATGCTGATAAGGAAAATTATCCGGTTTATCTGAGTCTCGCCTATCCGCTCCTGAAGCCGGGTGGCGTAATGTTAGCAGACAATGTTTTCTGGGGCGGAAAAATGTTTGATGAAAACACCAAGCCCACCAAAGAATCGCTGGGCGTGAAAAAATTCCTCAGTGCTGCCGCTGCCCTGCCCTGGCAAAGCCGCACCATTATTCCTGTTGGTGACGGGTTGTTTTTTGGAATAATGCCAAAAGGAAATATACAATAGTCCATTGATTTGGATGACTCCGGAGGAGTCGCATATCTGTAGAAAACATTAATCATAAAACACGACTCCAGCGGAGTCGAATGTTTTTCAAGCTCTTTCGCATATGCAGCTATTTACATTCGACCTCTCTGAGGTCGTACTATTGTTTGATCAATATCTATAGACATGCGATGCCTCTGGCATCGGCCATAAATTTCCGCATAAACACATTGGCCCAAGGTGTAATTCACAATGGTAAAAAGTAATTTTCAGGAAAGCCATATTGCCTCACGATGCAATCACACGAAAGCATGTAGCAATGGGCATTAAAAAAGCCCGCTTTTCAGCGGGCTTTAAGCAGAATAATCTTCGTCTTACTTTTTGTTGGCGGCAACTGGAGCTGCAGGAGCAACAACTTTCTTAGCTACTTTTTTCTTCGGAGCAGCTTTTTTTGCTACAACTTTCTTAGCAGCGGCTTTTTTTGGAGCAGCTTTTTTCACAACTTTTTTAGCTACAACTTTCTTAGCAGCGGCTTTTTTTGGAGCAGCTTTTTTCACAACTTTCTTAGCTACAACTTTTTTAGCAGCAGCTTTTTTTGGAGCGGCTTTTTTCACTACTTTCTTAGCTACAACTTTTTTAGCTACAACTTTTTTAGCTACAGCTTTTTTAGCTACAACTTTCTTGGCAGCGGCTTTCTTTGGAGCTACAGCTTTTTTTACTACTTTTTTTGCAGCGGCTTTTTTAGGAGTTGCTTTTGCTTTAACAGCAGTTGCTTTTTTTGCAGTTGCTTTTTTTGGAGCGGCTTTCTTAGCTACTACCTTTTTTTTCGGGGTTGCTTTTTCCATTTTATTTGCGTTTTTAA
>CAZJOL010000273.1:0-3713 GCA_964547605.1 uncultured Bacteroidaceae bacterium
CCGAACTCTTCGAGGGTTCATTTTGGCCGGAACGGTGGAATGTCGTAACAACACGTAGTTTTGAGACAGCCTCAGCATATTTAATATTTAAAGACTACGCCAAACCGTGATCCAGTCGCATTAACCAATAACCGTTAACCAATAACCGTTTTGAACACCGAACAACGAACAAGGAATAACGAAGGAAGAAGTAAAGTGTGAATTACAAATTACCAATTACCAATAACCGTTAACCAATAACCAATAACCAATAACAAATTACCTTTATAAACTTTCAACTTTACAAACTCAAGAACATCTATTGGAGTCTATTTGCCCCTCATAGACAATTTCAATTTAAACAAACACGGCCTGTGGAGCGGATTTCCTTCTGATGAGATATTAATTTCATCCGGGCTGACAATTACCACAGCTTCGGTTTGCACGGCTGGCCGCAGCCAGAATGTTCTGCGTTTAAACGGCTTGCAGAGCGCAGTTGAAGGTGTTGCATCCTTTTTAATCAGCACAAAAGGGATGTACCATCGATAGCCGGTCATGATCAGCAGCTTGTTTTCCGCATCAAAGTCAGCACCTGTAATCTGGCCCCGGATGCGTGCTGAGTCGATGGGAGTGATGTTATTCAGTTCATAATTGATTTCAACCCGAAACAGGTAGGTGTATTTTTCACCGTGATTTTTTGTAATCAGATATATGCTTTCGTTTGCAAAAAACATGGCTTCGAAATCGAATGGAGCCAGCGGATGGTCGCATACAAACTGCGTTGCAGGCAGTTCTTCAAAACCGGTTTTATAGTTTTTTCTGTATATGGTCAATGTATCACGGTTGCGTAGATTGTTGCCGATATCGCCAATAAAATATGAATTCGAGTCGCTGGCCATAGCTTCCCAGTCTATGTTGGAAAAGCGCAGCAAATCCCAGCGTTCAAGGCATTGACCGTCTTTTGATATTTTATAAACAAAGGGGCCGTTTCCGCTGTCTTCAATGGTGTACAGATAACTGGTATCATCAGATATGGCCAGTCCGGATGTTTCGGGAGCACATTGCAAAACATGTTTATCCATGAGCCGGACGGAGCATGAAGACAACAGAACGCAAAGGAGCTGAATGTACAGAAACCGCATCATTCACTGAATTTGGACACCACCGACATGATGATGGCAGCTGCTACCGAAGCATTGAGCGATTCCGGATGATCATCAGCGTTATGGGCAGGTATCGAAATGCGGCGCTGCACCAGCGATTCAAGACTTACAATGCCATGTGCTTCACTGCCGATGATGATGGAAAGCGGAGCCTGCAATTGTGTTGTGAAAATATTTTCTCCATTCATAAAAGCACCGCAGATGGTGGTGTTTTTATCAAGCATGGATGCAATTTCCTCCTTCGAACAATAATGCACATTCACTCTGGCAATGCTTCCCATGGTGCTTTGCACTACTTTCGGATTATAAATATCGACACTGTTTTCGGTGCAGATCACATTTTTTATTCCGGACCAATGCGCTGTACGCAGGATGGTGCCCATGTTTCCGGGGTCGCTGATGTTATCGAGAATAAAAGTGACATTTTGCTGAACGAATTTTTTCTTTTCAGGGATTCTGAAAACAGCGCTTACTTCGTGAGGCTGCTTAAGAAATGAAAGCCGCTCCAAATCTTTGTTTGAGACGCCTTCGATTTTCAGATGCGAATATTTTTTCTGCCAGTCCGACAAACACTCATGCAGCGAATAAATGACTTCGGCATGGAGTCCGCCTGCAATCAGATCCGAAATCACTTTTGGCGTTTCAGCGACAAAGAGCCCTTGCTCTTCGCGCGAAGATTTGTCTTTCAGTGAGCGGAATAATTTGATGTCGGCAGGAGATGGCATGATGCAAAGGTAGTGAATTCCAATTCCACCGAAAAATTTCAGAACGATGCACCAACGCCAATCGAAAACAGACTGAATGAAGGTTTCTCTCCGGTCAGTCCTTTGAATCCATAAATCAGGGCATTTCCTGCAGCCAGCTCAACCAGATCGGTAGAGCCAAACATCAGAATGGTAGAGCCGGTAAAACCAACATGAAAAAACACACCGCCTTTGGGTTTCTGATAGCGGTAATACATGCTGAAAGTGCTGGTTGGAACTGCGTAGTGTTTTGTTTTCCCATCTTCTTCGGAGAAATAATTTCCATAGTGGCCGGCCCACCCAATGCCCATTTCGAACATGTGTGCCGAGCGGCCGAACAGGAAAGTGCATTCAGCGGTGCCGTTGGCTATGGTGAGCTCGTCAACTTTTGGTAGATTGATATAAAATCCTCCGATTTTAGTACCGATGTTAACAACACCGTTTTTGGTCCAGATGCGTTCGTAGTTGAGTGATCCGGGAATGGTGGGTCCAAGCACATTGATGTAAAAACTATTACTGCTGGAGCGCACGCCTTTCTGGCGCTTGGGTTCTTCGGTCTGAGCCTGAAGTGTGGCAAATGAAAGACAAATCAAAACAAGTGCGGATAAAAATCTTTTCATGGGGGTTGGTTTGGAAAAGCAAATATAACACTTGGGTAGCGCAAATACAAATTCGAATTTCTTTCGGAATATTTTACTGCTCAGTTTTTAATTCCACAAGTTTTTGTGATGGCAAGCTGTTTTACATGAAAGACCGAATAACACAAAACAAATGAAAATCATTTCAATTTGTACAGACCAGATGTTGAAACAAAAAGTATAGTTTGCAAGTCCAGCCAGAGTTGAGATATCGGTGAATCTATAACATATGAATCTGCTTATGTCCCGTCAGGGTCAAGATATTGGTGAATATAGATAAACATGGAACTCCTCTTACGTCCCGTTAGGGACGAGATATCGGTAGAAAAAACAAAGAGAAATTTCCGTCCCGTAGGGACGAAACGGTCAAAATCAATTATATTTGAAAAAAATATTTTATGGCAAATACGTACACACAATTACATATTCATATTGTATTCTCTGTCCAGAACCGCATGTCATTCATCAGCACACGGTGGCGTGATGATTTATACAAATACATTACAGGAATTGTACAAAACAACAATCACAAATTGCTTGCAATCGGCGGCATGCCTGACCATATTCACATTCTGATTGGGTTTCGTCCATCGCAAACGCTCTCAAACCTTGTGCAGGACATAAAAGGCGATTCATCGAAATGGATTAATCAGAATCGTTTGGTGCCCGGCCATTTTTCGTGGCAGGAAGGTTATGGAGCATTTTCGTACAGGCAATGCGATGTTCCATCAGTGGTATCATATGTTTTGAATCAGGATCATCATCATCGCGTAAAAACATTTTTGGAGGAATACAAAGATTTGCTCGAAGAATTTTGCGTTGATTACGACGATAAATATGTTTTCAAATCCGTTTGAAAACACCAGAGAGATGTTCATGGAAACCATTCCGTACCTGACGGCACGGGATTGTGTTGTTCTGTTTTTCTACCAATATGTTGTCCCTACGGGACATTCAAGGATTTTTTCAACTGCAGATTCACCAATATATTGAGGCTGTCTCAAAATTCAGACTTCAAAGCAAAAACAACATTCCACCGTCCGATGCGACGAAGGAGTTGAAGGACATGGAACCGTTGTTTTTGCTTTTGTTACGACGGTTCCATGTTCCGGCCTGTTATAGAAAACCCTCGAAGAGTTCGGAACTCTTCGAGGGTTGATTTAGCCGGAACGGTGGAATGTCGTAACAAT
>CAZJOL010000274.1:0-3699 GCA_964547605.1 uncultured Bacteroidaceae bacterium
AAAAAGACATAAAAAGCGTTACGGAATTTTTCGGCAATTATTTATATTCAGTCATTAATAAAGAAAATTCACTGATAGTCATTTCTTTTTTCTCAAACGAAAGTTCCGAATTCAATACAGAAACCATTTGTGGATGTCCGAAATTACTGAACACCGTTCAACAGATGGTTGATCAGGGACAGTTGTCGCTGACCTTGAAAAACAAAGTGGATGATATCAGTCTGATGTTTGAAAACCGTTTGATTGATATAGGGTCATTGTATTATTTTTTACACAAATCACTGCCTGAAGAGACCTGTAAGGTAATGGAAGAGAAAATGAACCTTCATGGTTTTTATGGTTATCCGATCAGTGAAAACAATAAAATAATTGCGACCATTTCAATGGCAGTGCCCGATGCACTGGGTGAAGTCAGCTTTACAGAGATTGAACGAATCATTAAAATTACGCGGCAATATTTGATTTTGTTGTATAAAAACCAGAGTCTTGATAAGCTCAACAGACAATATTCATCTGTTTTTGATGCCGCTGATTTTGCGTTTGGCCTTTTTGGCGGCGACGGGCACCTGATTAAGTCAAACATTTCTTTTGCATCATTGTTTAAACCATTGGGCGAATTTGGGCTTTTTACCCCTGGATTTATTGATGCAATTGGAATTATTGATCGTGAAAGTCTTCATCAAGGCAACGAAATACTGCTCGATGTTTCAGAATATAAATCCGACACGCTGCCCTTGCTGACAGAATATTCGCGGGGACGTATCACTCCTGTCAAACCGACTGATTCCATCGTTTCATATTATATGCTTTTCCTGCATTCTCGCAAAGCCGAATTGAGAATTCTTGAAACAATGAAGGTCGGCGAGCAGAAATACCAGCGCATTTTCAATCACATTCAGGATGTCTATTTCGAAATTAAACTCGACGGTACCATATTGGAAATAAGTCCATCGATATATCATTACACACAAATCAATCCTGCTGACTTAATTGGTACCAACATCCTTGCAATGTATTCAGACCCGAGGCGCAGAGAAGATTATGTAAATACCATTTCTACCAACGGACGGGTTGACAATTATGACCTTGACCTCACAATTCCGGATGGAAAATTTTTCAATACAATTATCACAGCATCCATTGTTGATGCCGGCACTTCGAACGAAAGGGTGGTTGGTTCCATGGTCGATGTAACAGAACTGAAGAAAAAAGCCAAAGCGGTTATTGACAACGAAATCAAGTTCAGATCTCTGTTTGATAACGCTCCAATTGGTTTTGTGATTTGCAGTATAGGTGGTGATATTCTGGAAATAAATCCATCGTTTCTGAAAATTTTCGGATTGCCATTTATTGATAAAAGCAAAGAAACCAATATTCTGAAGAATGAAACGGCCAACAGACTCGGTATATCTGATTTTGTTCGGAATGTAATTAAAACAGGACAGCCTGTTTTTTCAGAAGTTCAGTACACTTATCCTGATGGCTCTGTTCATAGCTTTAAAATCAAAATCAGTATTATTCCAGATCAAACAGGTGGATTCAAGTACATTCTGGTCATTGCAGAGGACATCACGGAAATAAAAGCAAAGGAAAGCGAACTTGAAGCAAGCAGGGAGCGCTTTCTCGATATTTATAACAACACCAGTGACCTGATTTATACGATGGATTTTGAAGGCAATTTCACCTCTGTCAATCCAGTGGCTGAAAAATGGCTTGGATACAGATTTCAGGATCTGAAAACCCGCAATATGCGTGAGTTTATTTCGCATGACTCCTATAAGAGAGCGGAAGAGCAGATAAGGCTGAAGTTGGGTCATTCATCAGAGCATTCAACGTATGAGGTTACTGCATTCACCCGGAACAAGGAGAAAATGACGCTGGAGATCAATAGCTTCCTCCGGTATAAAGATGGTAATCCCATTGAAGTATTTGGCATTGCACGTGATATAACAGAGCGCAAGAAGCATGAGGAATTCATTACGCTGGCACTTCGCGAAAGGGAGCGACTGATTATGGAAGTGCATCACCGCATTAAAAACAATCTGCAGCTGGTTCTGTCCATGCTGAAGATGTATGCCGGTACTTATGACGATGCCAGAATACTGCAGACCTTCAAAGATATTATCCAGAAAATAATGGCTATCGCTGCAGCCCACGAGGACTTTTATTTCAGCACCGATTTCAGGGATATTGATTTCAAAAACTATTTAAACACTGTTGTGGTGAACTCTATAGAGCAGTTCGACAATCAGAACAGGGTTAAATACAATATTGAATCGGATGATCTGAGCGCCTCCATTGATGAGGTGGTACCACTTGGACTTATTGTGTCTGAGCTGCTTTCAAACAGCATCCGCTACGGAGTGGGCAAGGACGGAATGGTGGAATTGAAACTTAGATTCCGCAATCACGGCAGGAAACACGAACTTACTGTCAGCGACAATGGCCCGGGAATTTCGGCTGAAATATTAAAGAATAACGGAAAGTCGCTTGGATTGTCGATGGTGGCAATGCTGGCGGAAAACCAGCTGAATGGTAAATATCAGATAGATTCTAACGAAAATGGAACTACAGTAAAGGTCGAATTCTGAATTACTTCACAAAGCTGCTGCAGGTGGCCGCACCGTAAGGCAGATCATTCTCATCCGAAGCCAGAACGGCGTCTTTTTGCAGGATTTCGACTTCAACATTTCCGATGTCGGTAGCATTCTTTGCCTGCAGATATACATAAGAATCCGGTTTTACACTGAATTCATAACTCCAGGGAATGGTTCCTGTCGAAAGTCCTGCCATAGTAGTTTCTCCTTTTTCATTTGTATAAGTCACCAGAATTTCGGTTGCAGTACCTTTCACCTTGTAGGTGATATTCTTTTTAATGACTATGATCTGGCTGTTTTTGTCACATGAAGTAACAAACATAACCGGAAGGAGAAGTAACAGAAAGATGAATTTCTTCATTTTTATTCAGTTTATGTATTTTAAACGTGGCTAAATTAGAAAAGTTTTTTCAATTGGTAAAAAAAACTTATTGCCTTGCATCAATTTGCGATAAAGATAGTTTCGCCGGAATCATTTGTCAATAAGGACTTCCTCAGTTTGTAAATTGGTATTTGCCTGCTTACGGGATTTTATGAACCATGTAAAAAACAGAATCAGAACCAAAGCTGTTATTCCTGCTCCAATGGTGGCCGAAAGCTGATAGGGCAGTTGCAGTCCTTCGGGAGCAAAGAAAATGTATGACGAAGCCACCATGGTCATAAAAGTCGCCGGAATGAATGAAACAATCCATGCTTTTTTTTCAAGCACCAGATAAACAGTGATTGCCCAAAGTGTTATTGTGGCTAAGGTCTGATTGCTCCAGGCCATGTAGCGCCAGATAATTCCAAAGTCAACCTGTGTCAGAATAAAGCCACCCAGAAACAAAGGAGCGGCAATGTACAAACGATGCAAAATGCTTTTCTGACTGACATGCAGAAAGTCTGCGACAATCAGGCGGGCGCTTCTGAAAGCAGTATCGCCTGAAGTGATGGGTGCCGCCACAACACCGAGTATCGCAAGAACAGCTCCAAATCGGCCAAGCAGCGAATTACTGATTTCGTTTACAACCCAGGCGGCATTGCCGTTTTTGGCAATCATTGTATCATTCAGCTGTTCAACGCCTCCAAAAAAGGCCATGGCTGCTGCAGCCCAGATCAGAGC
>CAZJOL010000275.1:0-3686 GCA_964547605.1 uncultured Bacteroidaceae bacterium
AGGCACTCAGGTGGTAATTGGAATTGCTCGGCAGGGTGAGTTAAAACCGATTGAATTTACAGTTACCCGCGACAAAATTCCGATTTACAGCATTGATGCGGCTTACATGATCACTCCGGAAATCGGATATATCAAGCTGAATAAGTTTGCCGCCAAATCGATGGAAGAATTCTCAGATGCCATAAAAGAACTTAGAAAAGAAAATTACAAATCGTTGATACTCGATCTGCGCGACAACAGTGGTGGATATCTGCAGACATCGGTTGAACTGGCCGATCAGTTTCTGCCGAAGGATCAGCTGATTGTTTACACCGAAGGTCGCAGCGACAAACGATCAGATTACAAAGCAACCAGTAAGGGTTCGTTCGAAAACGGAAAGCTTGTCATCCTTATTGATGAGGGCAGTGCTTCGGCCAGTGAGATCGTTTCGGGTGCCATGCAGGATTGCGACAGGGCTTTGATAATCGGCCGCCGCTCGTATGGAAAGGGATTGGTTCAGCGGCCGTTCTCATTTACCGACGGCTCTGTGATGCGCATGACTGTTGCCCGATATTACACCCCCAGTGGACGATGCATTCAAAAGCCGTATAATGACGGAAGCGATAAATATTTTGAGGATCTTGGTGAAAGAATGAAACACGGTGAGCTGGTACATCCTGATTCCATTAAATTTCCGGATTCTCTCAGATATAAAACAAAGGCCGGCCGCGTCGTTTATGGCGGTGGTGGCGTGATGCCCGATGTTTTTATTGCGCTCGACACCACACAATACAGCGATTATTATGTGAAGCTGATCCGCAAGAATTATTTCAGCACATTTACGCTTGACTACCTCAACACCAACCGCAAAGACATGCTGTTGGAATATAAGACGGTGGAAAAATTCAAGGAATCATACAAGACCAGCGAGTCGTTTATGAAAACCTTTCTGGATGGCGCAGCCAAAGCAGGCGTTGAGTTTGATCAGGCCGGCTTTGACCAGAGCAAAGTTGTTATTGAAACCTTGCTTCGGGCATTCCTGGCGCGCAGTCTCTATGGCCCCGAGGCCTACTACCTGATAATCGGCGAGATAGACACCGAACTGATGAAAGCCGTTGAGTGCATTCAGCAACCCGGTGTGTTTGAAAAATATTCCATTCAGTACTAAGCGATATGACAAATAACAAAATCCTTATGCCGGAAAATATTTTTTCCGACTAAAAACTTATTATATTTGTCACCTTAAAATCACTACCATTATGGCAAATTTAGAAACAAGCTATTTAGGACTGAAACTCAAATCACCCATCATTGCAGGCAGTTCAGGACTTAGTCTCAAGATTGAAAACCTGGTAGAAATGGAGAAAAACGGAGTGGGAGCCATTGTTCTCAAATCGCTTTTCGAAGAACAGATCCGTTTTGAGTACGCCAAACAAATGGCCGACGAAAACAACATCGGATATCCCGAAGCCGATGATTACATAAGACAATATACCGAGCACAATGAGCTTGAAAAATATCTGAAACTGATTGCTGATGCTAAAAAAACTGTTTCCGTTCCGGTGATTGCCAGCATCAACTGCTACTCTGATTCGGACTGGGTGAAATTCACCGAAAAGATTGAAAAAGCAGGTGCCGATGCACTCGAACTCAATATTTTCCTGCTTCCTTCCGACGAAAAAGTGAAGGCCGAAGCCATCGAAGACCAGTACACCAAGATCATTGACAAGGTCATGGCAAACACCAAAATTCCGGTGGCAATCAAGCTTGGATCGTGCTTCACCGATCTGGCTCATTATGTAGTGAAGCTTTCCTGGAGAAAAATGGGAGGTATTGTGCTTTTCAACCGCTCATTCTCTCCTGATATCAATATTACCAAACAGACCATTGTGGGAACCGGCATTTTCAGCCACCGCGAAGATATTACACTTCCGCTGCGCTGGATTGCTTTGCTTTCGGATAAAGTCCAGACCGATTTGTGCTCCTCGACCGGCGTTCACGATGGCGAAGGCGTTGTAAAAATGCTGCTTGTTGGCGCCAAAGCCGTTCAGGTGGCTTCAGTGCTCTATCAGAAAGGCATTGGTGAAATCAGCAAAATGAATGCATTTCTGAATGACTGGATGGATAAGAACAACTATAAATCCATTGAGGATTTCCGAGGAAAAATGTCATACAAAGCCCATTCAAATCCTGCCGCTTTCGAGCGTGTGCAGTTTATGAAATTTTATTCGGGGATTGAGTAATTTCAACAAAACCCGAAATGATTTTGAAAAATCCTGGCATAAAACGCCGGGATTTTTTATTTCAGTAATTCAACTGTGCGGTTTCTATAACACTACTATGACACAGCGAAGATTTATGGTTGAAAAGTTTTATCGCCTGTTTTCTTTTAATGTATTAATTTTGTGATGAATTGAGCAGAACGCATTATGGCAGAGCAGTATAACGAAGAAAGTATTAAATCACTAGCGTGGAACGAGCACATTCGTCTCCGCCCGGGTATGTATATCGGCAAGCTTGGCAACGGAGCTTCGCATGATGATGGAATTTATGTCCTGATTAAGGAAATTCTCGACAACGCCATTGATGAATTCATCATGGGCTATGGAAAGAAAGTTGATGTTTCCATCAAGGGAAACGAAGTCACCGTGCGCGATTACGGCCGCGGTATTCCTCTGGGAAGTGTGGTTGATGTTGTTTCAAAAATCAACACCGGAGCCAAATACGACAGTGAGGTTTTTAAGAAATCAGTAGGTCTGAACGGCGTCGGAACCAAGGCGGTGAATGCTTTGGCATCGGCCTTCCGCATTGAATCTTTCCGCGAGGGCAAAAAGGTGACGGCCGATTTCAGCGGCGGCAATCTCATCAAGCAAGCCAAGGATACTGTTGGCGCCAATGAGCGTGGAACCCGCGTTTCGTGGACACCCGATGAAACCATTTTCGGCGAATACGAATATTTCATCGAACACATCGACCGGCTTTTGTGGAATTATGCCTACCTGAACAAAGGTCTATGCATCAATTTCAACGGCGAAAAATACGAATCGAAAAATGGATTGCTCGATTTGCTGGAGCGCAATATTGACGGAGAAACCATTTATCCGGTAATTCATATGGAAGAGGGTGATCTGGAATTTGCATTCACTCACAGCCATAAAAATTACGGTGAGGAGATTTATTCATTCGTGAACGGACAGCATACAACCCAGGGTGGAACTCATGTTGCAGCATTCAAGGAAGCGCTGGTCGATACCGTACGAAAGTTTTATAAAAAGGATTTCGAAGCCAGCGATATCCGCGGAGCAATTGTGGCGGCCATATCAATCCGCGTGCACGAGCCGGTTTTTGAGTCGCAGACCAAAACCAAACTGGGTTCGCAATACATGGAGCCTAATGGACAGACAATCCGCAATTATGTTGGAGACATAGTCCGCCGCAACCTTGACAATTACCTGCATATTCACAGTGAGACTTCCGATTCATTGTTGCAGAAAATTCTTGCCAATGAAAAAGAGCGTAAGGAGCTTGCAAACATTAAGAAGATTGCCAAAGACAGCTTCAAAAAAGTAAGCCTTCACAATAAAAAGCTGCGTGACTGCAAGCTGCATTTCAACGAAGACAAGGACGATCGCTGCATGCAGACCACGCTGTTTATCACAGAGGGTGACTCGGCAAGCGGATCAATAACAAAATCACGCAATGTTGAG
>CAZJOL010000276.1:0-3684 GCA_964547605.1 uncultured Bacteroidaceae bacterium
ACTATATTGTTGATTATCAATGAAAAAAGAAGCTGTCTATTTTGAGACAGCCTCTTTTATTTTTTGGTACTACCACCGTTTATTGGACATCAGAAAAACACCCTCACCTGCACATTCCCGGTATGAACTACCGGATTGCCTTCGCTGGCGCGGCCGTCGTAAATGAAATTCAGTTGCATGTTGCTGCCCAGTGTGCGCTGGATGCTGAGTCCCCAGGTGAAATTGCGGCCGGGCTGCAATCCTTCCAACATTATGTAGCCCAGACTGGAATTGGGTTCGCCGCCATAGCTGATCTGCAGCATGTTGAACTGTAGCATCGCAAGACCTTTGCCCGATTTGCTGAATTTCAGCTCTGTGCCTGCCTTGCGGACAATCGCTTTTTCCACTGACATCACATTGTTCTTTTCGGAATACTGGAACAGCATAGTCCAGCGGAAGGTGGTGCCGGGCTGCCACGACAGCGATGGTTTAATCCCGGTTTCTTCAATGCTGTAATTATTCGATGTAAAATATTCCGATGTGAAATCGCGAAGACCGCTGATGCCCGACAATTCCGTTATCCAGCTTTTCAGAAAAGATTTGCTGATTTTGATTTCATTCTGCTGTGTCTGCCGGTCTTCGATGCCATTGGTAAACAGTCCCCGTGCGCGATTGGCAGAATTGATCCAGTTTATGGCGAAGCGCGAATCATTGGTCTTGAAAGTGAGAACATTCCGCCAGGTGGCGTTCTGAGTGACAAGCAGCGAATCCGGACCTCCTGAAGTAAATGGCAGATACATCTCCGAAGCCAGATCGGATGAGGTTTTTTTATCAAATGAAAATGCGCTTCTGTTTGAAAATTTTGAAATCAGCTTTCCGGTGAATTTCTTTTTTCTGAGAATATCTGCCGGTGATATGGCTGCATTTCCACTCAGCTGCGATGAAAAAACCCTGATGTAATCATTGGTTGGCGTATATACCCGAATGAAATTCGCTTCATCGCTGAAAACCGCTGGTTCAAATTCATTCAGCTCACGGATGTTGTCTCCGTTGTAATCGTTCCATGCATAAACACCTTGCATGGGAGCGACTTCGAGATATGAAAATTCTTTTTTTGCCTCCATGCCGGAACCCGCTTCGTAGGCGGCCCCCAGAACAATGAGTCTTTTTTTCAGGCGACCGCTGTATTCAAGACGACCCAGCAGAAATTCATCGTTTGAAACATTCCCTGTTTTATAAATCACTTCGCGATAGGTGGCACGCAAAAGCAGCTGATTATTTTCAGCAAGCTGTCCGCTGCTCTCAAAGCCGATATCAGTCATGTAGCTCTGCGGAACCAATCGGTTACTGTAAGAAATATTGTCTTCGCGATACTGATAAAACAATTTGGCTGAGCGCATGGAATCGTTGTAGCCGGTGTACATTTTAGCCAGCCACCAGTCGAACGATCCGGAATGCAGACTGTCGGTGGCTGCATTGTGAATGAGTTTTGACTCACCGTTGGCTTCGGCTCCCAGTGCGAAGTTTCCGAGTTTCTGTTCGAGTTTGTTCTGATATTGAACGAAGTCTGTTTTGTTGAAATTTGTTGGTGAAGAAAGGTAAACAGCTGCAGAGCGGAGTGAGGTTGATTTCCAGTTTTTATTGATCTGAAGCGAATTCTGATACGAGGCGTTTTCAGGATTGCGCATGAAAAACCCGCTGCTGATGCGGAATTTGTCTGCTTTTGTATTTTGAAGCACGATATCTGCAAGCCCAAAGTAAGTGTTGCCGCGATTTTCCATAAGATCAAGATTCCAGTCGCGATCAAATTCAACGCTCCTGAAACGGTCAATGGCGTTGAATGTGCGGTCCGTTATTTCAGTGCGGATATTGGTTGTCAGCGACCATTTTTTAATGGTATCGTTTCCGACTTTCTGCTGGTTGCGGAAATTAATTGTCAGCGCGTGACCGTTATTGTCTGCATCATTATTTGAAGAAAAGAGATTGATGTCTTTGTTGCTGACGGCGAATTCCGCATGCAGTGCGGTGTTTTTGCTGAAATCGTAACCGGCCCGGAATGCGTACATGGCTGTTTTCTTGGGCGTGATGAGCACCATGACTGGTTCGTATTCGCCCTGTGGTAAACCGGCAACTGGCACTACCCATTTGAAAACACGGCCGTTGGCGCTGCTGCCTGTTTGTATATAATTGCCGTTGTTATTGCCGACATACGAAAATGTGAGCGCATACAATGCCGAATCCGCACTGGTCGAATAAACAAAAACACTGTCATAACCGAGCGAATCTACCATGGCATACATGACCCGCTCCGTGGTAAATCCGATGCTGTCAACACCCGATGAATAGGCGTTCTGAATGGAATCGCCGACCAGCGACATAATCAGTTTCTGTTCGTCCGAAAGGTCTTGCTGTATTGTTTGATTTTTCAGATCTGATTCTGAATACAAACTCAGTCCGGTAGTAAATTTCCCTGACTTGTAGCCGACTTCGGAAGTAATAAGCGATCGTGAATAATTTTTATCGGAGTACTCAAACTCAGCCACAATGCGCGATTTGGAAGTGATTGTTACTTTTGTTGTGAAAGTTAATTCAGCTGTATTGTAATCAATGATATAATCGTTGTCTTCGCCGCGTACGAGCTGATTCCCGTCGATGTAAATCTTTTCGCTGCCGGCGAGAACAATAATGAAAGTCTCGTTGTTGTTGCCTTTCAGCTTATACGGACCGAGATTGCTCTCAACCGCATTGATTTCCTGTCGGGCGTACCGGCCTTTACCAAATGAGCCATTGGCGCGCACAAACAACTCGTCGTTTTTAGTGAGCCCGGGTGAAAATGTTGTCTGAAAATCGGCGCCCTGTGCTTTGCGGCTGTATTTAAGAAAATAGCTCTGTGGTGCAGACTGCACCTCGATATCGCCTGCGGTGAAAATGTTTTTTTCTTTCGAGAGACGTATGAAAATTTTGTCGAATTCCTGAATCTGCTGTGTGTTTCCCTCTGGCTGAATTGGAATGTTGTTGTCGGAAATGGCGGCCTGTATTTCGAGATCGTTGCTGAGTTTGCCGTTGAGCATCAGATTCAGCGAAGAGCTGAGTGAGAAATCCTGCCGGTTGCCCACACTGAATCCGCGGGTGATGCTTCCGGATTTGTCGAGCCCGTCGGTTTCGAGCCATGATCCTGAACTTACTCCGGCTGTGGCATCAAATGGATTGTAATAATTATTGAGCTCAGGAAACAGGAGCGTGGTGTCCTTGTGTTTATAAGGCTTGGAGAGATTTACGCTCATGGATTTCCACATGATTTTCAATTCACCGTTCGCAGGAAATTTTGCTTTTTTAAAATACAGTAATCCTTTGCTGATGTCGAACCGGAAACATGTGGTGTCGGCGATGGTGCCATCGGGCAACATTATTTTTATGTCGGCCGGATCGACCGTGAAGGAGTCGAGTTGAATGGAATCCGGCACCGGAAGCTGCAGTGAAAGCGATTTCATGCCCGGTTTTTCCTGAGCCGTCAGCTGCACAAACGCAGTCAGAAGGACAATAAGGCCAATGATTCGCCGCATGTGATAAGGAACGCAAACAAAGGTAATCTATTTTAAGTTGCCAGAAGTGAGTCAGGTCGAGGTCAAGGTCAAGGTCGAAGACAAGGCCTGCGGCTTGCGGCAAGCGGCATGCGGTGGATAATACACAAGGACAAGATCAAGG
>CAZJOL010000277.1:0-3681 GCA_964547605.1 uncultured Bacteroidaceae bacterium
TGACGCCATTTCCGGAGGCACCATCACCAGCAATGGCACCTCGCTGATGATTGAAAACAGTTTGCAGATGTACGTTCCTTTCATTACAAAAAATCAAAGCCATGAGTAACGAAAACACAAATAAAGAACATGCGTTCTCGGCTAAAAACATGCGGTTGCTGACTGCTCCGCTGAGCAAGGATAATCCGATTACGGTACAGGTGCTTGGTATCTGTTCGGCGCTTGCTGTAACAGTGAAACTGAAACCAGCCATAGTCATGGCGCTTGCAGTTACCATTGTGGTGGCGTTTTCCAACCTGATCACGTCGATGCTGAGAAACACCATTCCACCGCGGATCCGCATCATTGTGCAGCTTGTGATTGTTTCGCTTCTGGTGATTCTGGTCGATCAGGTACTTAAAGCATTTGTGTATGATGTAAGCAAGCAGTTGTCGGTTTTCGTCGGACTAATCATTACCAACTGTATCGTTATGGGACGTCTCGAGGCCTTTGCCATGGCCAACCGTCCGTGGCAATCATTCATCGATGGCATCGGCAATGGGCTCGGATATGGAATCATACTCGTAATTGTTTCATTTTTTCGCGAATTGCTTGGTTCAGGAACCTTATATGGCTATCAGGTTATTCCGGAAGGTTTCTACAATTTCGGATACGAAGACAACGGGCTGATGATTCTTCCGCCGATGGCCCTGATACTTGTCGGAACCATTGTGTGGATTCATCGCAGCAGAAACAAGGATCTGATTGATAAAAGCTAATACCAGAGAGTTATGCAGGACTTTATAAATTTATTTGTCAAGAGCATTTTCATCGACAACATGGTGTTTGCCTATTTCTTAGGCATGTGCTCTTATCTGGCTGTTTCGAAAACAGTGAAGACATCCATGGGACTGGGTATTGCAGTAGTCTTTGTTTTAGTGATTACTGTACCAATTAATTTTTTGATCGACAGTTACTTTCTCCGGAAAGGAGCTATGGTCTGGATCAGTGAATCATTTGCGGATCTCGATCTGAGTTTTCTGAGTTTCATTATGTTCATTGCGGTCATTGCAGCCATGACTCAGCTTGTTGAAATGGTCGTAGAGAAATTCAGCCCTTCGTTGTACAATGCTCTGGGAATTTTCCTTCCACTGATTGCAGTCAACTGTGCAATCCTTGGTGCTTCGCTGTTCATGCAGGAACGCGAGCTCGAGTCGGTTGGAGAATCGGTGGCATTCGGCCTTGGATCAGGGATTGGCTGGTTGCTGGCCATTGTTGCCATTGCCGCCATCCGCGAGAAGCTGTCATACTCAAATGTTCCCGCTCCGCTGCGCGGACTTGGAATCACCTTCATTATCACCGGACTCATGGGCATAGCATTCATGAGCTTTTTCGGAATTACAATTTAATTCAAAACAGAGATTATGGTTCTGATAGAAATTTCGACTGGAACAATTGTAATTGCAGGAATCATCGTGTTTCTGTTTGTGATTCTTGCGCTGGTTGGCATGTTGCTGTATGCACGTAAAAAACTGATTCCGCAGGGAAATGTCAGTATCACCATCAATGATGATCAGAAGCTCGAGGTGAGCCCGGGATCAAGTTTGTTATCAACACTCAGCACGAATGGCATTTTTCTTCCTTCGGCCTGTGGCGGTGGTGGAACATGTGCCATGTGCAAATGTCAGGTCCCTGAAGGCGGCGGTTCAATCCTGCCGACCGAAGTTGGTTATTTCACCCGAAAGCAAATCAAGGAGCACTGGCGTTTGGGCTGTCAGGTAAAAGTGCGTACCGACATGAAAATTGAAATTCCACCGGCAATATTTGGAATAAAAAAGTGGGAATGCGAAGTTGTTTCTAATCGCAATGTAGCGACTTTCATTAAGGAATTTGTGATCAGACTGCCTGAAGGCGAACATCTCGATTTTCGCAGTGGTGGCTATATTCAGATAGATGTTCCCGGCGGCATAGAAATCAGTTACAAAAACATGGATGTAGAGACGCAATATAGTGATGAGTGGGATAAATTCAAAATGTGGGATCTGAAGATGAAAAACGCAGAACCATTATTCAGAGCTTATTCCATGGCGAATCATCCTGCTGAGGGAAATATCATCATGCTGAATGTACGCATTGCAACGCCGCCCTGGGACCGCAAAGCCAACGGTTTTATGAAAGTGAATCCTGGCGTTTGCTCCAGCTATATTTTTTCTCTCAAACAGGGCGATAAAGTAATGGTGAGCGGACCTTACGGAGAATTTCACATCAAGGATACCAAAAAGGAAATGATGTTCATTGGTGGCGGAGCAGGCATGGCGCCTATGCGTTCGCATATCTTCGATCAGTTCGAAACTCACAGGACCGACCGCAAAGCTACGTTCTGGTATGGTGGCCGTTCACTACGTGAATTGTTTTACGTGGAAGATTTTCAGCGAATTGAAAGTCAGCATCCGAATTTCAAATTCAATATTGCGCTTTCAGAGCCAAAACCCGAAGATAACTGGACCGGCTATACCGGCTTCATTCATAAGGTGATACTTGACAATTATCTGAGCAAGCATCCCGAGCCGGAAGAGATAGAATACTATTTGTGCGGACCACCGCAGATGAACGATGCGGTGCAGCAAATGCTGGATAGTCTTGGTGTGCCTAAGGAAAACATTGCCTTTGACGACTTCGGCGGATAAGCCCGCAGAGAGTGTCACGCAGAGAGATTGTGCAAAATATTCACGCGAAGCTCGCAGAGCCGCAGAGAAAATCTTTCTTCCGCTAATAAACGCAAATTTGCGCGAAAAACTTAACTTCCCTCAGCAGGTCTTATGAACGCTAACCCGCCAGCATCAGTCACTATCGTGACATGATGGGCGGACAAGTTCGAATCGAGCTTCATCTGCGATGAAGCTCGATTCAGTTGTTTCGCGCGGAGTTCGCAGAGCCGCAGAGAGAATTGCACAGTGAAAGGCGTTGTGCCTTTTCAGCGGTGAACAGTGAATAGTGAGCGGTGAGCAGGTTTAATTGGTTCCCTCCGGGAAGTCGTGGGTGCTGCGCTTCGCATCATCGCACTTTTCGCGTTTCACGCGATTATCGCATCATCGCTGAGGTGCCGCAAGCCGCATGCCGCCCGCCGCATGCCTTTTCCTTAGCCCCGTTTCAGAGCACCGACGCTTCGGTCGGCACATTATGCTGAAAGCTGATTATCCCGAGCTTTGCGGACGGGACTTTGCTGATTACTGAAAGCTGGAGTACGTCTTGATATATCTGATGACTTTCTGTTTTACAAACTTAGTGTTTCAGTCTGTTGCAGACATTTCCGAGAAAGACCTTTGCTTTGAAAATCTGTTCTGCGGAGCGGATGATCAAAGAATACAAGCCAGGTTTCATGTTTTTTGTCGATACTTTGAAACTGGCTGTGTTTTTTTCTTCGGTAACCACAGCTGTATTAAAAACCAGGTTACCCTTTCTGTCTTTTATTGACAGCAAATACACATTGTCTGATTTGTCTGCAAAGGATATAGATGCAGTACTGATTCCATTATTGAATAAAAAGTTTTTCATAGTGGATAGTTTAAGTAAGTAATTATTTGAAGATTTGAACTTCATTCCGAAAATGGGAGCGACAGTTCGGGATTGTTGCCCTACTTTGCCGCTCCGTATAATTTGTCGCCTATGAAGTCAAAGAATCCCGCTCACATATCCTTGAAT
>CAZJOL010000278.1:0-3648 GCA_964547605.1 uncultured Bacteroidaceae bacterium
AACCCTTTACTTCAGGTTATTTCAGAGCCGGGCATTGTCCGGCTCTGATTTTTTAATAGATTTTATTACCGCACAATTCTCTTCAGTGTCCGGAAAATAATTTTCAGATCAGTGGCACAACCCATCTCTTTGATGTATCTCAGGTTCAGGTTGAGTTTGGCCGGCATCACCGTTTCAATGTAAAATCTTTCGGGATCGGATTGCTGCGCCAGCAGGTCACTTTCGTTGATGTATTCAAGCGAGGCGTAATCCGTCAGCCCTGGTCTAACCGATAAAACCTTCTTCTGCTCATCGCTGTACATGGCAACGTATTTCGGCACTTCGGGCCGGGGTCCAACAAAACTCATGTGCCCTGCAAGAATATTGAGCATTTGCGGAAGCTCATCCATTTTTGATTTGCGCAGAAACTTTCCGAATCCGGTCACACGACTGTCGGCAGAGCCAACCGTCAGCAGGCCCTTGGAGTCACTGCCGCAAAACATGGTGCGGAATTTCAGAAGCATGAATGGCTTTTCGTTGCGCCCAACCCTCACCTGCCTGTAGAATGCGCCTCCGCGGGATTCAAACACTATTATCAACGCCAGTATCAGACCCGGTATCAATAAAATCAGGATAGCAAAGAAAGAGAAAAACAGATCGAAAAGACGCTTGCCAATCATGGACAGATTTTATTGATTGAATCAATGACCACTTTGGCTACAATCTGCACCTGCTCGTTGGTCAGATCGTAATAAACCGGCAAAGAAATCTCGCGCGCAAAATTATCGTAAGCCACCGGATAATCTTTCATATCATATCCTATGTTTTTATAATAGGTCATAAGCGGTAATGGCTTGAAATGCACATTTACCGAGACGTCCCTGTGGAATATTTCCTGAATCAGTTCGTCGCGCTGCTCTTCGGTGATTCCTTTGATACGAAGCAAAAAAACATGATACGAAGTTTCAGCAATGTCGGACTTGTACACCGGAAGCTGAATCCGGTGATGCTTCTGCAGCAGCTGCGAATATAATGTGAAAATCATCTTGCGGCGGGTAAGCATGTCGCTGTCGTAGCGCTTCAGCTCAACAATTCCAATGGCCGCCTGAATATCGGTCATATTGCATTTAAAGCCGGGCTCAACAATGTCGTACTTCCAGTTTCCTGGAACCAGCTTGGCCTGCGCATCCTTGTTCTGTCCATGAAGCGACTTGAGCATCAGATCCTGCTTGATGATATTGTTTTCAAAAGCCGGTTTCATGTTCATACAAATGGCACCGCCTTCGGCAGTGGTCAGGTTTTTTACCGCATGGAATGAAAAAACTGTAATGTCAGTCAGAATTCCGGTCTTTTTACCATTGTAAATCGCACCAATGCTATGGGCGGCGTCGGACAGGACCAGAATTCGTCCAAGCTTTTTCTGATTATCGCCTTCGGGTGAAAAGAGTTTTTGGATGTCAGGATCAGCAACCAGTTCGTTTATGGCATCATAATCACAGGGAAAGCCGCCCAGATCGACCGGCATGATGACTTTGGTGGCAGCAGTAATGTTTTTCCGGATTTCTTCAACTGTAATATTGAAATCATCGGCGCTGCTATCAGTAAACACGGGAGTTGCACCACAATGGACAACCACGTTGGCTGTTGCTGCGTAGGTGTAGGCCGGCAAAATCACTTCATCACCCGGACCAACGCCGAACCACCGCAAAATGAGTTCCAGTCCCGCCGAAGCGCTATTGATGCACAAAACTTCAGAACAACCTGTGTAATCTTTCAGCAGCGATTCAAATTCTCTGGTTCTGGGTCCGGTAGTGATCCATCCTGATTTCAGAACATCGTTTACAGCGTCGATAATCTGCTGATCAATGCGGGGTGGTGAAAAAGGAATCATTGTTTTGCTTTATTCTACAAAGTTAGAAAAAACCGGTGGAAAATAAAAACCGGCAACATGATAATTCACGATGCCGGCTTATATATATGGATTCTGATAGTTTACTTGTCTTTCACTTCTTCGAAGTCAACATCAGTCACTTCGTCATTTCCAGACTTCTGTTCCTGCTGTGCTCCGGATTCTGTCCCTGGCTGCTGCTGTTCCTGTGCACCGGCATTTTTGTACATTTCCTCACTGGCGGTCTGCCATGCGGTATTCAGCTTAGCGGTGGCAGCATCAATGGCATCGATGTTCTGTGATTTATGTGCATCTTTCAGTTCAGCCAGCGCTGATTCAATCACCGATTTTTTGTCGGCCGGGATTTTATCGCCATATTCCTTTAGCTGTTTTTCGGTATTGAAAACCATGCTGTCGGCCTGATTAATCTTGTCGATACGCTCACGTTCCTTTTTATCGGCATCGGCATTGGCTTCGGCTTCGGCTTTCATCTTTTTGATTTCATCGTCGGTAAGACCGCTGCTTGCTTCGATACGAATCTGCTGCGATTTTCCCGTAGCTTTGTCTTTGGCCGAAACATTCAGAATACCGTTGGCATCGATGTCGAAAGTAACTTCGATTTGAGGTATTCCACGCGGTGCGGGCGGAATTCCATCGAGGTGGAAACGGCCGATGCTCTTGTTCTGGTTGGCCATCGGACGCTCGCCCTGAAGAATATGGATTTCAACGGATGTCTGACTGTCAGCAGCTGTTGAGAATGTTTCGGCTTTCTTGGTAGGAATGGTTGTATTGGATTCAATCAGTTTGGTCATCACACCGCCAAGGGTTTCGATACCGAGCGATAACGGAGTTACATCAAGCAGAAGCACATCTTTCACTTCGCCGGTGAGAACAGCACCCTGAATTCCAGCGCCAACGGCCACAACTTCATCCGGGTTCACACCTTTTGAAGGTTTTTTTCCGAAGAAATCTTCAACAACCTGCTGGATTATCGGAATACGTGTTGATCCACCCACCAGGATGACTTCGTCGATATCCGAATTTCTCAAATTGGCGTCTGCCAGCGCTTTGCGGCATGGCTCTACGGTTGCTTTTACAAGATCGTCGATCAGCTGTTCGAATTTTGCACGGGTAAGTGTTTTTACAAGGTGCTTGGGAACACCATCAACCGGCATAATGTACGGAAGATTAATTTCGGTCTGGGCACTTGATGAGAGTTCGATTTTCGCTCTTTCAGCAGCTTCTTTCAGACGCTGCAGTGCCATAGGATCCTTGCGCAGGTCAAGGCCTTCGTCTTTTTTGAATTCATCGGCCAGCCATTCAATAATGCGGTGGTCAAAATCATCACCGCCAAGGTGAGTATCGCCATTGGTTGATTTCACTTCGAACACGCCGTCCCCAAGTTCGAGAATCGAAATATCGAATGTTCCACCGCCAAGGTCATAAACGGCGATTTTAATATCCTTGTTCTTTTTGTCAAGACCATAGGCAAGAGCGGCTGCAGTCGGCTCGTTGATGATACGGCGCACGGTAAGTCCTGCAATTTCTCCGGCTTCTTTGGTAGCCTGACGCTGTGAATCGTTGAAATAAGCCGGAACAGTAATGACGGCTTCCGTTACTTCACTACCCAGATAGTCTTCTGCAGTTTTTTTCATTTTCTGCAGAATCATAGCTGAGATTTCCTGCGGTGTGTACTGCCGGTCATCAATCTGTACACGTGGAGTATTGTTGGGTCCACGCTCAACTTTATAAGGCACGCGGGCAACTTCTTTACCAACGCG
>CAZJOL010000279.1:0-3647 GCA_964547605.1 uncultured Bacteroidaceae bacterium
GGTTTTGTTAACAGGCCGGAACATGGAACCGTCGTAACAACAGCAAAAACAACGGCCTGTCCGACCACTGGCGGATTCCATGTCCTTTCGCTTCTATGTCGCTCTCGGACGATGGAATGTTGTTTTTGCTCTGTCGTTTTAAATTTGAGACAGCCTCGTGTCTGGCAAGGGTTGAATTCCGGAAATTTTTGTACTTTAGTGCAATAAATTCATCTATATGAAACCTGAATTAATACAGGAACTGTTTGAACAATACGGCGGTGTTTTTATGACTCCCGCTCCGAAAATTGCCAAAAAACTCGAAAACATCCATGGCTTTTTATTCGACTGGGACGGCGTTTTCAACAGCGGAAAGAAAAGCTCCGAATTCCCCTCTACCTACAGCGAAACAGACAGTCTTGGCATTAATCTGCTTCGTTTTTCATACTGGCTGCGCTATAAGAAAATTCCTTTCATTGGACTTGTTACCAATCAGATTACCGAATCGGCATTTGATCTCGCGAAGCGGGAACATTACAATGCAGTATATGTCAATTTCAAATCGAAGAAGGAAGCTTTCACTCACATGAATGACACTTTCAATCTTCGTCCGACTCAGGTTGCCTTTATCATGGACGATGTACTCGATCTGAGCGCTGCTGATGTTGCCGGACTGAGCTTTATGGTGGGCCGCAAATCAAGCCCGCTTTTCATGAATTATGTGCACGAAAAGGATCTGGTCGATTATATCAGCTATCAACGCGGCGACCTCAATGCCGTGCGTGAATTGTGCGAACTCATGATGGGTCTTACCGACACCTTCGAAGAAACAATTCAGCAGCGGGTTTCAGTAAGCGATGAGTTTCAGGCTTTCCTTGAAGAACGCGACGAAATAGAATCAAAATTCTATCACAAAGTCGATCGCAAAATCATCGAAACAGTTATTTGATGGGCTTTCTTAGCTGGTTCGAATCCGTTGGTCATGTTGGGCAGGCCGCACTGGCAACTACCTTCACCTGGCTCATGACGGCTCTTGGTGCAGCTTCGGTTTTTCTGTTCAGGGAAATTAACCGCAAAGTTCTTGACCTGATGCTTGGCGTTGCTGCCGGAGTAATGATTGCAGCCAGCTTCTGGAGCCTGCTTAGCCCTGCGATCGAAATGGAGGAGGCCCGTGGCGGAATAGGCTGGATCCCTGCGGTGATTGGTTTTATAGCCGGCGCTGCTTTTCTTCGCATCGCCGACCGATTGCTGCCGCACCTGCATAGCGGAATGAAGAAGTCTGAAGCCGAAGGCCTGCCAGTTAAATGGAACAGAAATACCTTATTGGTCCTGGCCATCACACTGCATAATATTCCCGAAGGGCTTGCCGTTGGAATCGTTTTCGGATCACTTGCTTCGGGCATCGAAGGCACAACACTGGCGGGTGCCATTGCACTCACCATTGGCATGGGCCTGCAGAATTTTCCGGAAGGCGCAGCGGTCTCCCTGCCTATGTTCCGCGATGGCCGCACACGTATGCGCTCGTTTATGGCCGGACAGTTTTCGGGAATGGTGGAACTGGCCGGTGGCGTTCTCGGAGCATTGGCCGTATTGCATATGACCACAATGCTGCCATATGCACTGGCTTTTGCTGCAGGTGCCATGATTTATGTAGTGGTCGAAGAACTGATTCCCGAGTCGCAGCGCGGCGAACACAATGACCTTGCTACCACGGGAACCATGGCCGGCTTCGCACTTATGATGTTTCTCGATGTGGCACTCGGATAGTGCTATTACTTTTTCAAATAATTCTCTACATTTGATTTTGTATGCTCAATCAGTTCCAGCGAGCCCACAGAGCCATGTCCCGGAATAATTATTTCTGCATCCGGATATTTTTTCTGCACTTTTTTCAATGTCTTTGGCCATGCTTCTACATCGCCATCTGCAATATTTCCAATGGAAGTTGATTCGGCCGATTTAATCAGACATCCGCCAAAAAGAATTTTCTGTTCCGGAAAATACACAACAATATTGTCAAGACTATGTCCTGCACCCGGATAAAAGCATTCGAGCGGTATTCCGCAGAATGACCATGTCAGGTATTTCGAAAACGACGCCTTAGGCACTTCAAGATTTCTTTTGATGCATTCTGCGCGCGTCATTTCATTTGCAATTGAAAAAACATTTCTGCGATGAAGTTCTGCAAGCCCGCCAATGCAGTCGTTGTGCCAGTGTCCGGGAATAAAAACAGTGACAGTTGTGTACATCGAATCGCGCAGATAATCAAGGATTGCAGATGTTTTTATTTTGTCCATCGGCGTGTCAATCATCAGCGAATTACCGTTTCTGATAACGATCAAACCATTTGAAGAAACCATTCCAAAGCCTTCCACATAATCGGTGGTGACATGCAGAAAAAAAGAATCTTTCAGTTGAATCAGCTGAATGTCTTTGTTTATTCTGATCGTGTCAGAATGCTGTCCCGAAGCGCAAACCGGAAACAGCAGCAACAAAACTATAAAGTATTTTCTATGCAAAAGTTTCATCTGCAAAAGTACGTTTGATGCCTTTTTTATATTTCAAATCATGATATCCGAAAATCACAAAAAGTCCTTCCTGACTTTTGTATTTTATGCCGTGCGCTTTTCGGAATTGTTCTGCTTTTTTACCGCGTTGAATGAATGGATGAATGGCGCCCAGCATGCAGGTCCCAAGACCCAGCGCTTCGCCGGCATGCATGGCGTAGGTTGCGGCAATAATGGGGTCGGCCGGATCGGAGTAGGGCGAACCATAAAAATACATGGCCAGCGGCGCATCGTAGGTAATATAATTGTTGCCTTTCTCCATTTCTCCTATGTAATTTTCAAACAAGGGACGCATGAAATTGCGGAACATTTCATCGTTGGCTTTGCCCCAGAAAGGCCGCATCATGGCCAGAAACCAACCAGAAACCAGATACTTCAGACTTTTCAGATACTGTGCAAAATCCTTTGTAAAAGCTGTTACTTTTTCGCGTCCGTTCAGAACAAGCACATGCACATCGCTGGGCGGAAGCCCCATGGGAGCGGTGCGGGCAGCTGCCAGTATTTTTTCAATCACTTCTGGCTCCACAGATTTCTGATTGAATTTCCGCACACTCCGCCTTCGCTCGTACAAGGTCATGAGTTGTTCGTATGTCGCATCCGGTGCGTCTTTCGGAATATCGAACACATCGCCCGGCGACATGGTTCTTCCGCTGATTGTTATGGCTCCTTCTGGACAAATGGCCATGCAATGCCCGCAGGCGATGCAGTTGAAAACAGATTTTCCATGCAATTCGGCAGCTTTTCCGTTTTCAATTTTCAGCATATTGCTGCAGCAGGCCTTTACACACAGCCCGCATCCGGTGCAGAGTTCCACGTTAATGCTGATCACAGCATCTTCTTTCGTTCGGGTAGTTGGAATTGACATTGAACAAAAAATTTGAAGCGTAAATGTACTATTTTTTCAATTCAGAAACACTTCTCTCCAACCTTCCATAGTCTGACGCTTCGCCGACATTCTATCGTCAGCAAGAAAGGGTTGAACAGCAAAGCATGCTGACATGGAATCGTCGGCTGAGCAGCAACCTTACCGACATTTTGTCCCCGCCGCTGTCATCCTGAGACCCGCGTGCAGTCATTCTGACATTACGCGACAAGCACCAG
>CAZJOL010000280.1:0-3642 GCA_964547605.1 uncultured Bacteroidaceae bacterium
TTTCTGAAACCTCATTCTTATGGCAAAATGGAAATGAAGACTCCGTTCTGACAATAAATGAAGAAGGATACTATTGGGTTCGGGCATCAAATATTTGCGGCTCCAGTTGTGATACGATTTTAATCAGAACCTTTGACTGCAATTGTCCGGTTTATATTCCCAATATTTTCAGCCCGAATAATGATAATCAGAACGACATACTGTTTGTCAGAGGACAATGCATAATACAGATGCATATGTTTATTTACGACAGATGGGGAAATAAGATGTTTGAATCCTCTGACTTACATCTGGGCTGGGATGGAACAAAAAACGGGTGCATGGTTGATCCGGGAGTTTATCAGTACATTCTATTGGTAAAAATGAATAATGGAGACCAGCGGAAAATTGAAGGGAATGTAACCCTTGTCAGATAGTTTATCGGCTGTGCCAAACAAAAAAGCCCCCACAAGTGAGGGCTTAACCAATAAACACAAATAAAGTTTATTATTGTATCACTATCTGTTTGTATTCAATTCCCTTGCTGCCACTGGCTTTCAGGAAAAATAAGCCTTTGCCGGCCGTGGTCAGATCAACCGGGACAGCTTCGCCGTTCCACTCAAACTCCATTATGAGTTTTCCGGTGATTGTATAAATCTGTACCAGCGCATCATTGGTGTAACCAGCTTCTGAAGCCAGAGTCATGATGCCGGTATTCGGATTCGGAAACACAGTGAGGCCGAAAGGATCCTGTAATTCTGCTACGAAAAACGGAGCATCATCGTAATAGGTAATCAGGTCGCCGGCTACAATAATGTATGGATTGTACGTTTCGAGGCAGTTTGGACAGATGCCGCTGTTGCAGTTCGGATTGAATGATGAACAATAATCTACATAAGTCGTATCGAAAATATATCCAGCTGTTACGATCTGACCAATATTTGCTGCAAGGTCAAATCGCCAGAGCTGAGGAATGGTGCCGGGACACCAGCCATGACGGTTGTAATACCAGGTACCGTTCTGAGGTGAACAGCTGGTGGGACTCGGATTGCAGGTTCTCCATAAATGCTGGTCAAAAGTGTTGGCACCATTGATTTCGATGTGATGTGTCGACTCGCGGAACTCAGCTGCATTCTCCGAATTGTTTTCTCCCCAGCCGTGTCCCGATGACACAATGCGGATGAAAGCCGACTCGACAGAGATGCCGTAAGTTTCGTTCAGATTGAGTGCGCGAACTTCTGCGGGCTGCTCTGCAACACCATTTGACAGATATTTTCCAAAAGGATAATCGTTGTGCCACAATGGGGTTACCCAGCTGTATTTGTGTGCAGGAGTGCCTTCGAAGTATTTTATTTCAATGGTCAGAACCGATTTGGGCGGAAAGTTCGCCGTCAGTTCTATCCGGCCCTGCAGCTGTGAAGCCAGATCGGTGATGTCGAGACTGTCGTAGCAGGCAACGCCATAGGGAGTAATGTAACGCACCAGCTCAATGAATTCACCATTGGCACCGCGTGTATTGATTTTCGAAACACGGTCCCATTCCTCGCAGCCCTCGCCCGGACATTCGTAGCTGAGATAGGCAACTATTTTTGAATACGTTCCTGAAAACACAGGCATGGCAATGGTTGTATCCAGCGTGCTCATTACGCCGTCGTTAGGTTGTGTAGCCATATACAAATGGTCGATGATGAATTCGGAACGCGTGGGTGCTGCGGCCTGACTTACATAAAATGTAAATGTGGTATCCGTTGATGTGCCACCGGTGCTGTGTGCAATCACCTGAATGCTGTGTGTTCCCTGCGAAACCGGATCGAAATAGGCAAAATAAAAATCGTTTTCGGTAGCATTGGCGTTGACTGATGTACCGCCATCAACAATGACTTCAACATGATCAATCGCAAGGATATCGCTGTGATCGATGGTTGCAGTGGCAAACATCAGCACTTTGCCGAGATCTGGAGCAATGACGGTATCAGCAGCAATCGGGCATTTGACCGATAGTTCAGGGAAAACACCCAGCGGGTCAATCACATTGAATGAAACCGTATCATTGGCAGCCGGCATAACCACTGTATCTCCGGGCTGGCTGGCTACAACGGTTACTGTACCTGCTGTTCCGTTGAGGGTAATCATATCGCCGGCCACAGTTGCAGGACCTGATGCAATGGTGTATGTTACAGGGAGTCCTTTATTTGAATAGGCAAGCAGCTGGAAAGGCGCATCAGTGGTGAGGTGATCACCGATGGGCGGAAATGTCAGATACTGATATTGCATTCCGGCGGGCACATCGGGCTGACGGATGATGATATTATCAAATGCAGCATAGGCGCCAGTTCCCTGAATAAACAGTTTTGTCCAGGTGGCGGGATCGGTCTTTGTGTTTGAGCCGGGAGTAAGGCCCAGATTGATGTTCTGCACTTCGGTAATCGGATTGAATGCCTGTCCGGGAGACTTTGCATAAAGTGAAAGACTGCCGGCACCGCTGTTGGCGTCAAAGTCGATGATCATTTTATAGGTGTTCCATCCACCATATAAACTGTCATAGGTGAAAGTGATCTTTGTGCCATCCGGCTTCATGAAACAATTCAATGAAGCACTGGCCGGCCTTTTGGTCAGATAAAAACCAATACCCCCTTCGTTGCTTTCGTAAGCGGCAGTCTGCTCAATGCCGGGGACAACATATCCATTTGAATTGGCATCGTATCCAAAACCAAAAAAGGTTCCCCACCATGCAGCCGTTATATCAACCTGAATCTCCATGATACTGGCATTGGCAAAATCGAATGGAAACGCTGGTGACGAAATCCGTGATGCAGTGCGGCCTACGTTCGGACCGCCACATGAATAATAAGCACACATCGACAGATCCGGCGGTGTCAAACTGCCATAACCGATGTTGATGTCAACACAACTGGTGTTGCCATCGGGATTGATATTGTTCACCGATGACCAGCCATCCTGGCCATTAATAACATCCATGTTCAATGCATTGAAATCAATTTTGTTTTCCACCATCTGAGCCAGACCCGGAGTTACGAAAATCAGTACAAAAAAGACTAAAAGGCAAATTGATTTAAATTGTTTTTTCATTAGGATTGGTTTTCTTATTCAACAATGAGTTTCTTAACTGCAATTCCTTGCAAAGTCTGAACTTTCAAAATATAAATGCCTTCGGAAAGTGGCGTCAGATCTAGTGTGCGTGATTCACCATTCCAATGGAACTGCTGAACCAGATTTCCTGTAACGTCAAGTACAGATACCGTTGCGTCGCGCATTAAACTAACACTTGTTTCTATGGTGAATACGCCATCGGATGGATTTGGAAATACTTCCATCTGAATTTCAACTTCTACGATTGAAACAGGAATCACATCAAAATAGCTGATCAGATCGGCGGCTACATCAATAATCGGGTTAGCAGGATCGGTGCAATCGGTACATGTAGAACCGCTTACACAGCCAGGATTCGAAGAGCTGCAAAAATCAGTATAAGTTGGATCGAACTGGTAATTCAGCTCCACATTTTGATGGATATATGAGCTCAGATCGAATCTCCAGAGAATTGGAATCGAGCCAGGACACCAGCCTGCACGATTATATTGCCATGTTCCTGATTGTGCATTGCATCCTGTTGGATTCGGATTACAGGTCTGCCACAAGTGT
>CAZJOL010000281.1:0-3638 GCA_964547605.1 uncultured Bacteroidaceae bacterium
AACGAAGAGCGTAAAAAGCTCAAGGTCATGGTTAAAATTTTCGGCAGAAAAACTCCTCTTGAGCTGAGTTTTATGCAGGTTGAAAAAGAATAATAAACGAGTAAAAAGAAAATCTCATGGCAAAAGAAGTTGCTGGATTAATTAAGCTGCAAATCAAAGGAGGAGCCGCCAATCCTTCACCACCCGTAGGACCTGCATTGGGTGCCAAAGGTGTGAACATCATGGAATTCTGCAAGCAGTTTAACGCACGTACG
The DNA here is from genome assembly GCA_964547605.1 of uncultured Bacteroidaceae bacterium. Lineage (GTDB taxonomy): Bacteria > Bacteroidota > Bacteroidia > Bacteroidales > DTU049 > GWF2-43-63. The sequence goes on from CAZJOL010000281.1 coordinate 255, forward strand.
CAGGATCAGGCCGGCAAGCTGCTCCCCGTTATTATAACGGTATATAAAGATAAGTCGTTTGACTTTATCGTAAAAACCCCTCCGGTAGCTGTGCAGCTCCTGGAAAAGGCAAAAATCCAGAAAGGTTCAGGCGAGCCAAACCGCGACAAAGTGGCGTCGATAACCTGGGAACAGGTTCAGGCAATTGCTGAAGCCAAAATGGTTGACCTCAACTGCTTCACAGTTGAATCAGCCATGCGAATGGTTGCAGGCACTGCCCGCAGTATGGGAATCAAAGTTACCGGTACTGCCCCTTTCCAAAATAATGCATAATAAAAAAAAGAACTGACATGGCGAGAATTTCCAAGAAAAGAAAAGAAGCCTTAAGCAAATTCGACAAAACTGCTCAATATACGTTGACTGACGCATTGAAGCTTGTGAAGGAGCTTACCTACACAAAATTCGATTCATCGGTTGACCTCGATGTCCGACTGGGCGTTGATCCCCGCAAAGCGAATCAAATGGTTCGCGGCACCGTGACGCTTCCTCATGGAACGGGAAAAACTGTCCGGGTTTTGGTTCTCTGCGGTCCTGAAAAGGAAGAAGAAGCCAGAGCCGCCGGCGCCGATCACGTTGGTCTTGATGATTATATCGCCAAGATCAAAGGTGGCTGGACCGACGTGGATGTTGTAATCACCACTCCCAATGTAATGCCCAAAGTTGGTGCGCTTGGTAAAATTCTGGGGCCACGTGGCCTCATGCCCAACCCCAAAACAGGCACAGTAACCATGGAAGTCGGCAAAGCAATTTCCGACGTGAAGGCAGGTAAAATTGATTTCAAAGTTGACAAGTATGGTATTATCCATTCTTCAGTTGGCAAATCTTCATTCACAGTTGAAAAACTGGAAGACAATGCCCGCGAACTTCTGTCAACCATCATCAAGCTGAAGCCGACCACAACCAAGGGAACATATGTGAAGAGTGTGTTTTTATCGAGCACAATGAGTCCGGGGATACACATTGATGTTAAGAGTGTCTCCAACTAACCCCTAACAGAAAGTTCAACTTATGAAAACAAAGGAAGACAAAAACCAGATTGTAGCTGAGCTGACTGAAACACTGAAGAAGTACGAAGTTGTGTATGTAGCCGATATTTTAGGCCTTAATGCAGAACAGACTTCGACATTTCGCAGAATGTGTTTCAAACGCGACATTAAGCTGCAGATGGTGAAAAACACCTTGCTGAAAAGGGCTCTTGAGAATTCGGGCAAAGATTTCTCAGAACTCATTCCGGTATTGAAAGGCTCTTCCGCTGTGATGTTGTCAGACGTGCCCAAAGCACCTGCAGCGCTGATTCAGGAATTTCGCAAGAAAGCCAAATTGCCGCTGCTCAAGGGAGCTTATGTGATGGAAATGACCGTCATTGGTGATAATCAGCTCGGATTCCTCGCCGGAATCAAAACACGCAACGAGCTTATCGCCGATGTGGTTCTTGCCCTCAAATCACCTGCAATCAAGGTGGCTGGCGCTCTGAAAACCATTGTGGACAAAGATGCCGCGTAATTTAAATGTTTAACCGTAAAAAAAGGAAATAAAAATGGCAGATTTAAAAGCTTTTGCTGAACAGTTGGTAAACCTGACTGTGAAAGAAGTAACAGAACTTCTCCAGATACTGAAAGACGATTACGGAATTGAGCCCGCAGCTGCAACTGTTGTTGCCGCCGCAGCCGGTCCCGCCGATGCAGCCGCTGAAGAAAAGAGCGAATTTGATGTAATCCTGAAGAGCGCAGGTCAGGCTAAACTCGCAGTTGTAAAACTCGTGAAGGAACTCACCAGCCTCGGTCTCAAAGAAGCCAAGGAACTTGTTGACGCAGCTCCTAAGGCCATCAAGGAAAAAATCGGCAAAGACGAAGCTGAAGCTCTGAAAAAAGCACTCGAAGAAGCCGGAGCAGAAGTTGAAATCAAATAACTTCCCGCCCGCTTTACCTGGTTAAGACCTCTTTCAGTTGTCAGAGGTCTTAACCATTTAATATAATTCATTGTCGATCAACATAAAACCGTACTGCATTGACAACAAATCCCAAAAACCAGAGAGTCACTTTCGCGTCAACCTCTCAGCCCGAATATCCAGATTTTCTTGAAATCCAGGTCAAGTCCTTTCAGGACTTTTTCCAGTTGGAAACTACTCCTGATAACAGAAAGAATGAAGGGCTCTACAAGGTTTTCGCCGAAAACTTTCCCATTTCAGACACCAGAAACAACTTTGTTCTGGAATTTCTCGATTATTACATTGACCCGCCCCGCTACTCCATTGACGAGTGCATCGAGCGCGGTCTGACGTACAGTGTGCCACTGAAAGCCAAGCTGAAGTTGTACTGTACCGATCCTGAGCATGAAGATTTCGAAACAATCACTCAGGACGTTTATCTTGGCATGATTCCGTACATGACCGACAAAGGCACTTTTGTGATCAATGGTGCCGAACGCGTTGTTGTATCCCAGCTGCACCGCAGCCCGGGTGTTTTCTTCGGATCAAGCCGCCATCCCAACGGATCGATTCTTTACTCCGCCCGTATTATCCCGTTCAAGGGTTCATGGATGGAGTTTGCTACCGACATCCACAATGTGATGTACGCATACATCGACCGTAAAAAGAAACTGCCTGTTACCACTCTTCTCCGCGCCATTGGCTGGGAAAGCGACAAACAGATTCTCGAACTTTTTGATCTTGCCGAAGAAATCAAGGTTTCCAAAGTGGCTATCAAAAAAGAAGTCGGACGCCGACTGGCTGCCAGGGTTGTAAAAGCCTGGGTCGAGGATTTTGTTGATGAAGATACAGGTGAGGTTGTTTCTATGGAACGTACGGAAGTTATTCTGGAACGTGAAACCATTATTGAAGAGAAACATATTGATATCATTGCCAACAGCGGTGTAAAGACTGTTCTGCTTCACAAGGAAGATGCTGCCAATGCTGACTACAGTGTTATTTTCAACACGCTGCAGAAAGATACGGCCAACAACGCCAAGGAAGCAGTGGAATATATCTATCGCCAGCTGCGTAATGCCGAGCCACCCGATGAAGAGACTGCCCGTGGAATCATCGACAAACTTTTCTTCTCCGATAAGCGATATGACCTCGGAGAAGTCGGCCGTTACCGCATCAATCGCAAACTCGGCAGACAGAAAAGCGAAGACCGCATTCTGACCAAGGAAGATATCATTGATATTATAAAGTATCTGGTTGAACTCATCAACAGCAAAGCTGAGGTTGATGACATCGACCACCTTTCAAACCGTCGCGTTCGTACCGTTGGTGAACAGTTATACGCTCAGTTCGGAGTCGGACTTGCCCGTATGGCACGTACCATCCGCGAACGTATGAACGTCCGTGACAACGAAGTCTTC
>CAZJOL010000282.1:0-3628 GCA_964547605.1 uncultured Bacteroidaceae bacterium
CCACTACCGATTTCGGTGTAACCCGATGACAAATAGGTCGGTGAGCCGGCGCCCTGCGCGAAGGTGTAGGTGCTAACCTGAGCAACAGATAAAGAAAAACATGCATATAAAAAAACAACAGCAAACAAAATCTTTTTCATAGCTATTCCCTCCCCGTTTTAGAATAATCATTATGGTTTTCTACAACTGACTGAATGGCCAGATAGGCCTGCATGGAATGAATGCGGATCCATTCCTGCACCGCTGACTGATATCGCAAACCGCCATCTTCGCTTTGCTCAAAATCATAACGGTTCGGAAAAGAATTGCACAGCGCCCGGTACTCTTCATCAGAATATGCTGTCGGATTATTATATCCTGACAGCTGAAGAAGGAGTTTTTCGTTTTTCAGTTTCCAGAATTCCTGTGCTGATAGCATTCTCAAGGAATCCAAGGTTGGATTGCCCGTTGACAAAAACTGCGGATAATACTTTCTGTTATGCAACAGCCAATACTCAATCTTTCTTTCATAATCAGCTTCCTCCGGTAGCGGAAATAAATGGTCATGCAGGTACGATGCATATTCCTGGTCATCCGGATTTGCTGATTTTCTAATCGCTTCGGAATACGAAGGGTCGATATAATCCGAAGGAAGATACACATCGGCGCCACCAAATCGTATCCAGACACCCTGGGTTTGCGCCCCACAATCATTCAGCACAACCAATGATAAAAAAACAAAAAGAACTAGTGAAATTTTCATACGGTCGATTGTTTTTGGTTACTCATGCCATCGTTTTGCCTGCATGATCCATTATTTTCCATGCATACAGACTTTAAACAAAGGTACAGCATCCACCAACCGATATAAATTTTAATACACTCAATAACAACACTCTACGCGAAATAATAAAACTATTGACGTATGAACAGGTTTTCTGTACAAGCAATCAGACGGAAGGTTTTTATTTTATGCACGGCATCATATTCAATTCTGTTTTTCAAAGGCAATATCAGGATTAATATATTTTATGAAGAAAAAACACTCCATTTATTGCAAAAAAATCCCGTGACTTTTGTCTCCGGGATTTTGTACTTATCTGCAGCTTTACTTGGGGGAGTATATTGGGGGGGCAGATAAGTCAGGAATTGCAAACAGGTTTCGCTATCTGAAATCGCAAATCCTGAGCAAATGTAGTTTTGATAATCCGACAGACAAAATCCGTTTTACCAATTTGCAGAATTTATTACGAATGCCCAGTTTTGCATGATGAAAGGGGCTGACTCTGGATAAAATACCAGGAACTTGTTCAATAAATGAGCATGTATTATGAAGCTATCCAAAACAAAGTTACAGCTTCACCCGCGGATCAAGCGCGCGGTAAGCCAGATCGAGCAGAATGTTGATGATGACAAACATGACCGCTATGATGAGCAGGCAGCCCATCAACACAGGTAAATCATATTTCTCGAGACTCTGCACCACCAGATATCCAATTCCTTTCCAGTCGAAGACATACTCGACAAACACAGCTCCTGCCAGCAATGAGGCAAACCAGCCACTGGCCGATGTCACTACCGGATTGAGTGAGTTTTTAAGCATGTGACGCATGAAAATTCTGTTTTTAGAAAGCCCTTTGGCTTTGGCAGTTCGCACGTATTCACTTTGCTGCACCTCGAGAATGGAATTGCGCGAAAGACTTATGAACACTGCCAGCGGACGAATGGACAAAGTGAATGCAGGCAGAATCAGATTCTTCAATGAAACATATTCGCCGCGACCGAGATCATCAGCTTCGTACAAACTCCCAAACATATTCAGCCCGGTGATATCACCGAGCACCCAGGCAAACAGCCATGCAATCAGCACTGACGCAAAGAATGACGGCACCGACATTCCGAGCACACTGGTAACCATCAGAAATTTATCGGTAAACTTTCCCTTGTAACGTGCTGAAACGGCTCCAAGCAAAACACCCACAATAAAGGCCAGCACAATGGAAACAAAGGCCAGCAGCGCTGTTGCAGGAAATGCGGAACCAAGCATTGAACTCACCGTCATCTGCGTCTGGTACGAACGACGCAACCAGGGCGCCTTCAGGAAAATTCCGGATTCTGATGAAAAAGGAATAAGCTTTACCATTTTCCCCTGCTCTTCCTTGCGTTGGAATGCGCTTTCATCGGAGCCGGAAAAATAACCGATTGGTGACAAATCGTTCAGGTACATGAAATACTGCACCATGAGCGGTTTGTCGAGTCCCAGCTCTTTTCGGATGGCCTGTTCGGACGAAATATCGCTGCGCTGTCCCAGCATCATACGCGCCGGATCGGATGGCAGCGCGTGAAAAATAAAAAACAACAATGTCACTACTCCCCACAAAATGAGAATACCATTGCCAATGCGGGAGAGCAGGAATCGCAGCACAGTTATTTCTTTAGAAATTTATTTTCCAGTCCCTTCAGATCGATATCCTTATAAGCCGGAATATCGCGCCAGGCCCACTTTGCGAGAATTGTACCGTCTTTCATCAAAACAAAACCAGGATTGTTGCGAATCAACATTTTCAATGTGATGTCGTCGGCAAAATAAACATCCACCGGAATCTGCTTGTCATGTCGGATCAGTTCTGCTTTTTCGGCTGAAGAACCGGTCAGCAGTGCAATGTCAATGCTGTCTTTTCCGCAATCGGCGGCAAGAGCGTTGACTTTTTCAATGGCCTTGTCCGACATGCTTTCCATATCGTAGGCTACCACAAGAAACTGAAATTTTGGATTGAGAATCACATTTTTGGTGACATCAGCGTTTTCCGCATCAAAAGCCACAATCAGGTTAGCGGGCTTTGGACCCGGCTCTACGCGCTGACTTACAAATTCATTGTTGGCCATCCAGGTTGTGTCGTCCCATGGAAAATCGTCGGCGGGATATTCTTTGGTTTCGCCCGTGGTCTTATCTTTATAGGAAACAAAGTATTTATCTTTCATGGTTGAATCGGGCTTCATCGATAAGCCCGGCTTATATGGCAGGAAATCAATCACCGGAAGATGACGCATGCCATAGAATGATGTGAAAACAATTCCGGCGGCAAATATGAAAACCGGCACCCACTCGAGCTTGCAGCTCATATAATGACCGAATTTTTTTCTGTATAAGAATACCGGAATCAGCAATGCAACAATCACTATATTTTTATAGAATGTTTCCCAGTTGGTCAGAATCAGTGCATCGCCGAAGCATCCGCAATCGCCGACTGCATTGGTGATGGCAAGCCACAGCGTGAGTGGTGTGAAAATGGCCATGAATGCCACAGCAGACCACACACTGAGTTTTGGTTTGATGCCAAACAGAAATGCAGCACCAATCAGAAATTCAGCGGCGCTCAGCAGAATGGCAAATACCAGCGCCATCGGAATGAGCCATTCCATGTTGAAGGCAATGAAGTAGTCCTCAAATTTGAATTGCGATCCCCACGGATCAACCGCTTTTACAAAGCCGGAATAGATGAACACTATTCCCAGCAACAGACGAGAGATGTATGCAGTGATTTTCATGATTGAAGATTTTTGTGAAACAAATATATCTATTTTTATAATATCAGCTTTCTGTTGTCTGGTTATAGAAGAAGACTGTAATAATCAGTGAGCGGTGAGT
>CAZJOL010000283.1:0-2072 GCA_964547605.1 uncultured Bacteroidaceae bacterium
TGTGGAATATCTACAAACTTGATGTCGTGGTGATTCCTACCAACCGCCCGGTTGTACGAAAAGACCATCACGATCTTGTTTATAAAACCAAGCGCGAGAAATTCAATGCCGTCATTGACGAAATCGTCAGTCTGAAAGAAGCCGGACGTCCGGTTCTTGTTGGCACAACTTCGGTTGAAACATCGGAGTTGCTCAGCCGCATGCTGACCATGAAGAAAATAAAGCACAGCGTTCTCAATGCAAAACTGCATGCGAAAGAAGCGGATATTGTTGCTACTGCCGGACAAACAGGCAGTGTGACCATTGCCACCAATATGGCCGGTCGTGGTACCGACATCAAGCTCGGGCCTGGCGTGAAAGAAGCAGGCGGCCTTGCCATCATTGGTACTGAACGGCATGAGTCACGTCGTGTTGACCGCCAGCTTCGCGGACGTGCCGGACGTCAGGGAGACCCGGGATCATCGCAGTTTTATGTTTCGCTTGAGGATGATCTGATGCGCCTTTTCGGATCTGACCGTATTGCCGGAATCATGGACCGCCTCGGACTGAAAGAAGGTGAAATGATTCAGCACAGCATGATTTCGAAAGCCATCGAGCGTGCTCAGAAAAAAGTGGAAGAAAATAACTTTGGCATCCGTAAGCGGCTTCTGGAGTACGATGACGTGATGAACTCCCAGCGTGAGGTTATCTATAACCGGCGCCACAACGCGTTATACGGCGACAAATTGTCGATTGACCTGCTGAATACATTCAGCGATATTGCAGAGACTGTCGTTGCTGAAGGCCAGGATTCACGCGACTTTGATCAGTTCACGTTTGAAGTGATGAAAACTTTCGCTGTCGAACCAGGCATTGATGAAAAGGAATTCTTTTCGGAAAACACTTCGAAAATGTCAGAGAAACTTTTCGATCAATCCTATTCCGAATACCAGCAGAAATGCGATATGACGGCGCAGCGTGCATTCCCGATTATCAAGGAAATTTACGAAAATGTCAACCGCAAATTCGATGATGTTGCCATTCCATTTACAGATGGGAAGAAATCATTTACGGCACTGGCCAATATCAAAAAATCATACGAAAGTCAGGGAAAGGAAATTATGCGCGGCGTAGAACGCAGCCTTGCACTGGCCATCATCGATGACGCATGGAAAGAGCATCTGCGTGAAATGGATGATCTGAAAACCAGCGTACAGAATGCAGTTTATGAACAAAAGGATCCGTTGCTGATTTACAAATTCGAATCTTTTGAATTGTTCAAACAGATGCTGACAAAAATCAGCAAGGACCTTCTGAGTTTCCTCACCCATGGCCGCGTTCCGCTGGCTGAAGACAGGAAGTTATCTGAAGCCGAACAGGCACGCCGCAGCAGCAACGCCAATCTGAAAACCAGCCGTGAATCTGACATCCCGGGAACACAGCATCCGAAATATCACGATCCAAGCGCCAATCAGGCAGTGAAAGAACCTGTGCGCGTTGAGAAAAAAGTTGGTCGCAACGATCCCTGTCCATGCGGAAGCGGCAAGAAATACAAAGCCTGTCATGGTAAAGACAATGCTGATTAATTCAGCATTCTCTCTGTATTTTTTGAACAATGATCTTCTGACAACGTAAACAGATTCCAATCATTCTGAAACAGATTCTTAATGGCAAAACGCAGAAAACACAGAATCAATCGCTGGTACATCGTTTTGTCAGGATTCCTGCTTTTGATTTTTCTTTTGTTTTTCACCAATCCGGGAAAGTATTTTGTTTCATGGATCCGCTATCAGAGCGGCCTGCAGAAAAGTCCGCCTGAAAAAATCACAAAGCTTGGCGTTCCGATTCCCGATGACTACAGTGTTTTCGGAATTGATGTATCGCGCTACCAGAGCAATATTGAGTGGAGCCGGGTAGCTGATTTCAAATCAGGGGATTTCACCGTCGAATTCGTTTTCATAAAAGCTACCGAAGGTAAATCGATGCGCGATCCGGCATTTTCGGATAACTGGAAAGGCGCTAAGGAAGCCGGAATCCCAAGAGGAGCCTATCATTATTTCAAACCGGGAATCGATGCTGAAACGCAGGCCAAT
>CAZJOL010000283.1:2082-3618 GCA_964547605.1 uncultured Bacteroidaceae bacterium
TCGATATTGAAGAAACCGCCCGTGGTGTCAATCGCAATGCACTTGTAAAAGCGCTCTGGACCTGGCTTCAGATTGTTGAACGGCATTACGGCGTAAAGCCCATTGTTTATACCGGAGCCGTTTTTTACGAAACTTACCTGAGCGGTACGAGCATTGAAAAATATCCGCTGTGGGTGGCGCATTATTACGAAAGCCGCCCGGCCACCTTTGCCAGATGGAAGTTCTGGCAATTCAGTGATAAGGCAAACGTTGACGGAATCTCTGGAAATGTGGACGTGAACGCATTCTCGGGCAGCTTAGAGCAATTGAATTCATTAATGAAGCCATAGCCGGCAGAAATAATCCATACATTTCATCTCCGGAAAGCGCAACCTTTGTTGTTGCATTTTAACATTTATATTTATTATTTTCAATAATAAACAAGTATTAATTGCATATAACACTATTATTTCGTATATTTATTCTTTCATGGTAATTCATCTTCATTGCCCACAATCCTATAAAGATGAAAGCATTCAACGGAAGCACCGGCAGTATTTCAAATTTTCTGGTAGCATTTATCTGCCTTGCATTCGGAGTCATGTATCTGATAAAAAACAGTTTCATGCCTTATCACAGTCAGGCGGTATCACTGCCATGGACAGAAATTGATGCCGATTTCCAATTCCTGATTCTTGCACTGATTCGCGCAGTCAGTGGCGGATTCATTGTGACAGCCATCGTAATTACATGGCTGCAGATTGAGTTTGTCCGAACCCACAAACACTGGATTTCGCTGCTGATCATTATCACCGGATGTACCATGGGGCTTGCATCGTTGTATGCAACACTTATTATCAGATCACACACGCCCGGAAATCCGCCCACAATCCTGAATGCACTCCTGTTGTGCCTGCTCGTGATCGGCTATATTTTTAACCGCAAATCAATCAAGGACTCACCCGGCGACCAGTCATAATCTCAGTCAGGCAGCATACTGATGAAACACTTTATAAGTCTGCTCAGCCTGATTAAAATATCTTGGCTAAATCGTTTTTTGAGGTGCTGCACTTTTTTGAACACGGATTTACGCGGATTAAACGGATTTGCACGGATTTTTATCCTGCAATGCAAAAGCCGCTGGCAGCAACACAACGCGTTGTGTTGATTCATTGCAGCAGATTGAAATTCGCAAGCGAGCTTGCACAATCAATCAGTTGCAATGAATACGGCTTTTGCACATTACTATCACAGCTTGGTTTTATCCGTGGAATCCGTAAAATCTGTGTCCGACAACAGCGGATCCGTGTGCTAATTGCGAAATCCTGACAATCATTAGACACCACATTGTTGATGCAGGCGCCTCAAAAAAAAGCCAATATCTTTGTCCTGAGTTTTCATTTTTTAAAATATCGTACATTTACACTGAATAAAAATAAATGAGCAACAACGGATATCATAAGCTGAGTGCCACCGACATCATACCTCCATTGGTGGCAGTAGCCGGAACAATCATCTGGATTTCCATTGACGGATTCACCGGAGAGTCCATTGCAG
>CAZJOL010000284.1:0-3603 GCA_964547605.1 uncultured Bacteroidaceae bacterium
TGCAAAACGGCTTTCTGCAAAGACCTATGTAAGCCGCTTCGACATGGTGTTTGAAAACGCTTTATCTGCCGTTACGGTTGCAGGCGAGGACCGGAATGATGTGCGTGCAGATTTTTATTATGGCCATTGCCCTGATGGATTGCTAAAGGTTCCGGCTTATAATAAAATCCGTTATAAAGAAATCTGGCAAGGCATTGATCTGGTGTTTTCCTTCGATGGTGTTTCGTTGAAATATTTCTTCGAAGTGGCTCCCGGAGTCAATCCTGACCAGATCGGTCTTCGCTGGGATGGTGTTAAAAATATGGAGCTGAATGCAAACAATGAACTGCAGTTTGATCTTGGTGCATTTACTTTTTTTGACAAAGCACCAGTTTCGTTTTGCGGCAACAGCACAATCGAAACGTCATATATGCTTGATGGCAATCAGGTCCGGTTCAATATCGGCCAATATAATGCTGCACATTCATTAATCATTGATCCGGGCCTGTACTGGGCGACATCGCTCGAATACAACGGGTATGGCACCTGGGGAGAACTTGTTACGACAACGACCGGAATTTTTTACAATGTCGATTGGGAGTGGAATCCGGGTGGTACTGATCTGGTCAATTACATGGCCAGTGCAACAACATTTTCGAATTTCAGCAGCGATGCAGCAAACGAAGATATTGTCATTTCAAAATTCAGCAAAGATGGTGCGTTGATGTGGGTATGCAAATACGGGGGCACCGGAGAAGATGACGTAAACGGGGGTGTCGAACTCGACAACAATGACAATTTGTACATTGCGGGTACCAGTGCAAAAGAATTTTCTGCAACTTCGGGCGATTTCCCGCTGATGGTACTCGCCGGCGCATTCAATCAGGGCTGGGATGGATCTTTAAGTACCGGCCGCCGTGGATACTTATTGAAGTTTTCGCCCACCAACACCCGTCTTTGGGCCACATATCTCGATCGTGGTGCCAACCTGGAAGTTTTTGATATTTCATGCAACCAAACCAACAGCGTATTCATGACCGGCATTTCGGGCGGCAACCCCACTTATATCCCCGCGCTCATGATCCCTTCAGGATCGGGATATCAAGGTGCTTTGAACGGCAATACCACTTCGCACAGTTTTATTTTACAATTCAACGCCGCAAACGCTGTAGCATGGGGAACATGGCTTCCGGGCGTAGCAGCATCCACTTCAACAGGTCGCTGTTCGGATATTGTGGTAAACAAATCCAACGGTTATGTTTATGTTGCCGGTGATGAAATGTGGAGCTTCTCTACACCTTTCAACACTTCGCTGATTTCTGCATCATACACCAATCAGGGCGACAACGATATGTTCTTCATGGCTTTCGATGGCAGTAACCAACCCATTCCTGCTTATGGAAAATATTATGGCGGTGCCGGTTTTGACAAAATAAACATAGGGGCCGCCAATGGAGATATTGAACTTGATGCTTCAGGAAACCTGTATTTATGCGGTCATACATACAGCGCCAATTTTCCGCCGATTCTCAACCCCGGTGGCTGTGCCTATTTTGACGGAACCATCAACGACGGTACCGGCATTGTTGCCAATGAAGCCGGCACTCAGGACGGTTTTCTGTATAAAGTGAATACCAGCGGAACCGTTACCTATGGAACGTTTTTCGGAGGCGCAGCATATACCAGCATGAAGAAACTGAAAAAGGATTCGCACGGAAACCTTTGGATATGTGGTCAGCAAAACCCCGCCGGGCTGGCGCAGGTTTCAAGAACTGACTATTTCAATCAGGCTCTGACCGGCACAACCACCAATGTGCTGTTTGCACAACTGGGTGTCAACGACAATTTGGAATGGCTCGCCTATTATGGCTTTACAACTGGTTATGCTGGTTACGATGGTTTCGACATTTACGAGCCCTCGACCGACAGTGTGTACATCAATTTTTCCGGCAGCATCAATTACACCATCAATACCGGTGGCGGTTATCAGTACACAGCAACGTCGTCGTGTTCAGGTGCTGCGCAGTTTCGTAACTATTACACACCCTATGCGCCTTTCACCATTTCAGGTACAACATCTTTGTGTGCCGGCGGCACAACAACATGGACCGCAACATCATCCGGTGGAACATGGACCAGTTCGAATCCTTCTGCTGCAACCATCGATCCGTCAACCGGATTGGTCACAGCTGTAGCCAATGGAACAACCACCATTACCTATACACTCACAGTGTTGGGGTGTCCATACACGCAGACAGGCACTGTTGATGTTGCTGCAATTTCAGTCACAGCTTCTGCAACATCGTCTTCGATCTGCAGCGGAAGCAGCACTGATATCAGTGCCGGCGGCGCCACCACTTATTCGTGGAGTCACTCGCTGGGAACCAATGCAACCTACACGGTTTCACCATCTTCAACGACAACCTATTCTGTAACCGGCACCAGCAGCGGATGTACGAATAGTGCAACTGTAACAATTACAGTGAATGCAGTACCAACCGTAACAGCATCCGCAAGTGCAACAAGCATCTGCAGCGGCGCCAGTACTACGATAAGCGCGGGCGGCGCATCATCTTATTCATGGAGCCCGACAGGCACCGGAACTTCGTTTTCGGCAGCGCCGGCTTCAACAACGACATATTCTGTAACCGGCACCAGCAGCGGATGTACGAATAGTGCAACTGTGACGGTAACGGTGAATCCCATTACCGATGCAGCCATGAATGCGGCCGGACCTTTCTGCACCAGCGATCCCGCAACGACTCTGACTGCGGTAAATGCAGGCGGTACCTGGGCAGGAACAGGTATTACCAACACGTCGACTGGAACTTTCAATCCGGCAACGGCAGGCGTTGGAACACATGAAATTACATACACCACTACGGGCGCATGTCCTGATACGGATACAATGAATATTGTAGTTTCTGCGATACTCGATGCGACAATCACTCCTGCGGGCCCGTACTGCATCAGTGAGAGTGCTGTGACTCTCTCAGCAATTACTGCAGGCGGCACCTGGAGCGGGACTGGAATTACCAGCACATCAGCCGGAACTTTCGATCCGGCAACAGCAGGCGTTGGCACACATGAAATCATTTACACCACCAGTGGTTCCTGCGGTGATGCTGATACAATTAACATCTCAGTTGTGAGTCAGATGGATGCCACCATCACAGCTGCCGGACCTTATTGCGAAAATGATGCAGCCGTTGTGCTTTCGGCAGCCAATGCGGGAGGTACATGGAGCGGCACCGGTATAACAAATGCATCAACAGGTGCTTTTAATCCAACAGCAGCTGGAAGCGGAACGCATGAAATCATTTACACCATTACGGGAAGTTGCGGTGATGCGGATTCTGTGGATATTGTGATCAATGACGCACCTGATTTTACGTATGTCACAACCGACGAAAGCTGCACCGGAGCTGATGATGGAAGCATTGTGCTGACAGTCACCGGAGGCATGAATCCGATTACCTATACATGGAACACAGGCGCCAACACCGCAACAGTGGCCGGAATCGGCGAGGGAAGTTACGCTGTGACGGTCACCGATGCGAATGGTTGTGAGCGCAATGCCGCAATAACACTGGGCGATCCGGGCGTTCCCTGCGACGATATTAT
>CAZJOL010000285.1:0-1438 GCA_964547605.1 uncultured Bacteroidaceae bacterium
TGTGCCGCCGGGTTCAATGCCGCTGATGGTGATTTGATTGGTGGCGGGGTTGGGGTAGATGGTGAGGGTTTGCATGGTGTTTTCTGACACAGACGATGTGCTGAAAACCCGCTTGTTTGAAAAAGAAACATTGGCCGACTTTGTTGTATTGCAGGTCCAGGGCAGATTTACAGATGCATAATAAGCTGCGCCGTTTACCGGAGCCGAAATGGTGAATGACGAATTGCCGCCGTTTAGAATACCGATTTCAGACAAATGTCCATCGTTGAGCGAGTCGATCCAAATGGTGTATGAATCGGGTGTGTAGCCGCCCATGGTTTCATAATCATCCATGATCTGCAACACGTAGTCGCTCGAAATCACATCCTGAAAAATGGCGATGCGGATGGTTTTGTGCCAGTCGACGAGTGGCGAAAGGTTGCCACAGCTGTGCAGTGCAAATGCAGCATAGGTGAACGATTGCTGGTTCGGATCGTGGAGATCATCGTACAAAGTGTATGACGGCATAGCGCCTGTATCAATGGTGTCAAGCGGAATCCAGCTGCTGCCTTGTTTGTAGCACAACACATAGCCGATCAGTTCGGATTCATCGGCATCGGCTTCAATAACAGTGGCGTTTTTTCCCGACAGCGGATCAAAGGTTGAAACACATTGTACCGGCGCTTCCGGATCAGGATAGAAATATATTGTGGTGCTTGTGTAAGCGCTGCATCCGCCTTTGGTGACAGTGACCCAGTATGGGGCCGATGGTGCTGTAACTGTGATGGTGGGCGTGGTTTCACCGGTACTCCACAAATAGGTGTCGTAAACAAAAGTATCGTTCGGGTTGATGATTTGTTGCAGATTATTGCACAAGATCGGTATTGTATCAAACGCCGGCTGGGGATAAAATTCCTGCGTAACAACTATGCTTGCCGATGCTGAAGAAACACATTCATTACTCAAATCAACAGTATAACTTCCTACAGAACTGACACCAATAGTCTGTGTCGTAGCGCCGGTTGACCAGAGATACGACCATCCTGCTCCTGCATCAAGTGTCATATTGACTGGTTGATTGCAAAAAGCGATATCAGTCCACACAGGAGCTGAAGTAGGCAGTTGGATAACCTCAAAAGTATCGATAGTGATACCACAAGGATTCTCCATGTAGTAGAAATACGTACCTGGTACGGAAATATACACCGGAGCGTCTACCGAATAGAATCCAGTAACACTCCCCCAATGCCATGAAGTCATTTCATTTCCATTAGCATTTGATAAAACTCTTACACTATCATCACACATCCAGAGCGTATCGTTAGTAGAATTCATACTTCCACCGCTCATCACACTATAAGTAGCATGAGATGGTGGTGATGAATAGAGGTTAAGAGTAAATGATTCTGGAATACCACTATAAGTAGCTACAATAGTATAATTGCCCATCATAGTAGGA
>CAZJOL010000285.1:1448-3600 GCA_964547605.1 uncultured Bacteroidaceae bacterium
AGCACAACAAAAGAAGTATGAGCTGGTGGAGCTGAAAAGAGTTGTAGTTGTACTCCAAAAGAAATACTGTTCCAAGTGGCAATAATATCTACAATGCCAACATTTGTAGGGATATAAACGATACTATCTCCATTTCCTAATGGGGAAGTGATTCCATCAATCAAAACAGACCACATAGGGGTTCCCGTCATCATAGGATGCTTATAAACAACAAATGTATTGAATGCATTAATATCCTCACAAGATACATAAACATTATTGACTGGTAATTGGATGTGAATCGTATCTGCCTTAACTGATTGAGTCAAGCTCAACAGAAAGCTGATAAGTACAACGAAAAGAAGTTTTGCTTTCATAAAAATTATAGGTTTTTTTTGTTTTGTTAAACGTGTTAATGATCATCATGCCATGGGGTCAACATAGCAATGGAAGAATACAGATATGCCAAAGATTTTCAATACAAAGATAAGTGGGTGGTTTGACCAGTAGTGTGTGATTCATAAAACAGTAAGATTATTCAACAGGAAAGATTGTCCAGCTACCTTTTTTGCGACTGCCACTGCGTTGCAGCCTGTTCAGACGTTTCAGTTCTTCAATATCTCTTTCAATGGTTCGTTTATGAATATTGAGATTTGTGGCGAGTTCATTGGCGGATATGGTATTGTTTTGCTCAATCATTTCAAGAATTTGTTGTAAGCGTTTTTCTTTTGGATTTAAACCGACATTTAAACCGACATTTAAACCGACATTTAAACCGACATTCTTCTGCTCAGCATTATTGTTGGAAAAAACAGTTACCATAAAACCTTCTGAAATGTTTTGAAACAAAGGCTTTGGAAGGCTTTCTTCTTCAAACAGTCTTATTATTCTACGAATACCGCTGCCATATTTTTCGATATGTCCGAGGTCTTTGAAAATATCGGCAATCAGTTTGTTTCGTGGTGTTGACCTGTAAGTATTGTTCATTAAGTCTTCTACACTGATGTCGTCGGGTAGCCGACCAGGATTATAAAATTCAATTCGGTTGTCGAAAACTTTTACAACAGAATCTGATGCAGCTCTATAATCTCGATGAACAATCATATTCATCACAATTTCACGTATAGCTTCCAACGGATAATCCCATTTTTCTTCGCTTTGCGGATTTTCGCTAATAACAACAGCTTTATTGATGTGTTTTTTTACAAAGTGTATTACCTGATCCACTTGCGAAAGCAAATCTGATTTAGTACGGTCGCTGTCTTTTATGGTTATGTCGTCCTGAAACCGCCCCAGTTCAATGGTTGACAGAAAACAATCCTCATTTTTAAAAAGCAGATATGCGCCAAAAGTAAGCTTGTTCTCCCTAAGTAAGCTGTATTTCTGAAAAAACGCCAGGCTGTTTTCATCAATGGCCCGGCCCTTTTTAATCAAGGCCTGTATGACTTTTTGCACTTTTTCATCCGAAATATCGCTCAGCGAATGTGCTGGATCAATATGCGAATCCCAACTCGAGTTTATCGAACGCAGATGCATGTCCGACACTTCGCTTACCGTCATCTGATGATTGGAGTTTTTTATCCGTTTGAAATACCGGCCTTGATATCCGACCGGTTTTATCGGATATTCATGTTGATGAAACGAAACTATTGTCTTGCCTTCTATCTCATGAATTTCAACATCCGGAAGCAATTCAGGCCGTGTTTTGTTTTTTATTTCATTGATCCATTGCTGTACGCTTTCTGATCCAATAGCCACACCTTTTATCGCACACGAATCATTGATCCCAATATACACAGTTCCGCCATGGCAATTGGCAAATGCAACCAACGACTCAATTACACCTGTTCCGAAAGAAGTTTTGAATTCGGTATGCGCGTCTTCGCCTGATTGTATCTTCTCTATGATGGTTAGTGAATTCAAACGGTGTGGCTTAATAATCCAAAGATAAAAAGTTTTTGCATTTACTCCACCACCACTCGTCCTCTCACAACCTCGCTCCCGCTCTCATTCCCATTCTCATTCCCGCTCTCCGCACTCGCTCTGATTTCCAGCACATAACTCCCCGCAGCAATACCCACAAGCTCCAGCGTATTATCTCTGTTCACGCGCTCCAGCAGCAGCTTTCCGCTCAGGTCGTATAAACGCAGTGTGCCGCCGGGTTCAATGCCGC
>CAZJOL010000286.1:0-3586 GCA_964547605.1 uncultured Bacteroidaceae bacterium
GCTTTCGCTTTGATTGAAATAATCTTCGTAATTGGCGAATACCAGCGCATTCCACGTGTTGGACTTTTTAATGACGTTGTAGCGGACGCTCCCCATCCATGTCTGAAAGTCATCATAGTTGCCGTTGATTTCAAACACAGAGGTGCCAAGGCCTGATTTGAAGCCCGATCCCAGAGCCGATACTTCAAGCCGGGCACTGTCGCTGATCAGATAACCTGCTTTCAGATATGCGTTATATTGATTGAGAAAACACTTCGAGGAATAATCCGTTCTGGTTTCTTCGGAATCAAGAAAATACCCGTCGCCCTGCATGGATGAGATGCTGAGCCAGACATAAGGTTTTTTCACCTTCGAAGGCGTCATGAAACGGAATCCGATGCCCTGTGTATTGAACTGTGAAATGAAAAAATCAGCTTCAGCTCTTTCCTTGTCCGACGGATTGCCGGTGATAAGATTGATGGTCCCGGTCATGGCGTTGTTTCCGTACATGCTTGATCCCGGGCCTTTTTCCACTTCTATTTTTTCAAAAGCTCCGTTGGGAAGCAGATTCCAGTTGACTCCGCCCCCACCCGATTTGTTGAGTGGTACGCCATCGAGCATCACCAATACACGAGAGGCGCTACCCATGCCGCGCATGGTCACACTTGAATTGCGCGAATACAATCCCCAGCTTCGGTTGACGTACATGCCGGGCACCGAGCGCAAAACCTCATCAATATTGGTGGATGGCGAACTTTCGATCGAAGTTGAATTGATAACACTCATGCGGGCCGGCACGTCATCAGTCTTTTTCTCAATCCGATCGGAGGTGATGACCACAGGATTGATCTGATGCGGAGCCGGACTCAGGTATATGATTTCGGAAATCACAACGCTGTCCGATTGCTTCCTCACATACCATGTCAGATTCTCATATGCGATATGTCTCAATCTGAGTACCCATGGACCGTTGCCCGGCAATTGCAGTGTAAAATATCCCGATGCATCACTGATGGCTCCGAGTCTGATGTCATCAACAGTGACAGTCACACCTTCAATTACGCGGCCAGTACCTGCATCGCGCACAAATCCTTTGAAATTCTGCTGCGACAACAGCTGCAGAGACATCAGTAATCCAAAAATGAAAATAGCTGTACGTCTCATTATTGCTGCATTTTAATACTGATGTCAATAGTGCCGGCGTCGGTTCCGCTCACACTGTTCACGTAAAAAATTCCATACAATCCTTCAAAGCTGAATTCATACATGTGGCCTGCCTGCAACACTTTTGCCTTTCGTTTTCCGGTGTCGTACGGAAACAGATTGGCAATGATCAGCGAATCATTCTGCATGTTGAGAAAATCAGATTCGGTATTGAAAATCTGAACATAGCGGATTTCATTTTTGTGAGTCCAGTTGGCAAGCCCGCTGCTGCCGCCGAAATACGAGGTGTCGATGTTGGCATTGGGCGAAGCAATGGTATTCAGATCGACTGCATCATAGAAGTAAACCATTTGCACAGAATCCTGATCCAGAAAGGCCTGCGAAAGATTATAAAGCTGACCGGAAAACAAATCCAGAAAGCTTCCCGCTGTGACATTGTTTTGTGCGCCAAGTGTGATATGAGGCCAGGAGCGGATTGCACCATAGGCCAACGTTGGTTTTAACCCAATACTGAAATTAAAAGTGGTCTCATTGAAATTGCGGTCACGGATCAGGACGGTGTAATTCTCAATACTGTCGGTGCCACGTACAATGGTCCTGCGGGAAACAAATTCCGGCGCATTCAGTCCGCTGTCGAGCACATGGACGCCATTCCGGATCAGCGCAAAATAAGTGATGTTGTTTTCATTTCCAAGTCCTTCCACAATAATGTCAATGCTCTGCCCCGCTTCAATACTTGTGTCTGCAATGGCCGAACTATCGGCGAACATGACCTTCAATGACGGTGATAATCCGGGATCTTCATCCGGATTGCACGAAAGCATAGAAGCTGAAATCAGGCTGCACAGAGCAAGGATGAAAACAAAAGGTCCTGTATTTTTTTTCATATCGGTGGGTAAAAAAATCAGGAGCGCTTAAGCCCCCGATAAATCAAATATCCCAGCAATGTGCCTGCGGCTCCAAATGCCAGATGCATGATGGAAACATATATCGGGCTTACCAGAAGCGATTTGTACGGAAATCCGGTAGCGGCATGGATAACTAATCGTGCCAGGGGAATGGTCATATAAGCGAGTCCGCCGAAAGCCATTAAAACAAGCGCTGCAGCTTTTCCACTCACTTTCACTGCATCAGCAAGCAGACATAAAACAATGGCTGGAAGCATGAAAACGAATTCTGCAAACGGATCCGTGAATCCGAGGAAAGGCAGAAACAGCGCTGCTCCTGCGCCCAGTGAAAAAATGACTCCACGCATCCGGAAACGAAACATCAAAGCAGTAACAGTAGCCAAAGCCATGAATTCAAGTCCGTGATGACCCGGAAGTCCGATCGGATTGCGGAAACGGGAATGCAGAATCACAGCACCAAAGCCGGCTGCGAATAAAATTAAAATCTGAAATGCCAGTGCAATATCACGACGAGATTGACCTGAGATAGTCCTTACTGATTGATTTCCAAGTGTATTCGCCATCTTTCTCCACAATTAAAGTGTACGTGCCATTTTTCAGAACCGGCTTCCATCCTTCAGCAAGCGAAATAACGGCATCGGGGGGAATCGGGACGTCAAAATTATCAAAAATATTCTGAATATGAAAATTTCTGCATATCATTTCGGCATTTATTGCTCCGGTAAATGATCTGAAGTCGGCGGCAAGCATCAGAATGCGGCCATCATTGCCATATTTGCGCAAACCGCAGGCAGCTAGTGATCCGATAATACCATCGCGGGTGCCGGTGAGTCCTTCCAGAAAAATATTGTGGCGCTGTGCCAGCTCGCGGGCTGCATCCTGCTTAAGGATTTCTTTTTTTGCCCGCAGTCACCACTGAATCTGCTCTTCCGAAACCGCATCAAAAGCCACAATGCACAAGTCAGCGTCGGAGCCTTCAGCAGCGACTTCAAGCAAATAACTGCGGCAAAAGGCTTTCAATTCATCATGCCTTTCTGAATCCACTTCAAGGCAGGCCGAACTGTTGTGCGATGTGTACGGGATGTCGGGGTGAAAAAACAGCTGATGCCTCGAAACGCAATGTGGTTCAGCGATTCCTGCCTCCTTTAGTCTTCTGGCCAGTTCACGCACAACATATCCGGTACCCCGGCTGTTCAGGTTATCAGTGTCGTCGATGCCGATTAAATATTTCGTTTTATTCATTTTCGTTACTCGTTACACGCGTTACACGTTACAGTCGTTACATTTTAGCAATCAGCTTACAGCAGTCAGCTTTCAGTAGTCAGTAGTCAGTCAGGCGACAGGCGTCAGGCTTTGTGCGTTGTGCCTTGAGTATGAACGTCACCTTTTAACTTGATGACTTGATGACTTGATGACTTTCTACTCGCAAAGCGTTGTGCATCATCCTCCGGTATTATAGAATTCATGGGTGTTTGAAGTAGTTCCCGACTTTGGTTTGTTTCCGAGCGCCATCTCAAAAGCCTTTGCTATTCCCA
>CAZJOL010000287.1:0-3579 GCA_964547605.1 uncultured Bacteroidaceae bacterium
ATAGGAAATAATTTCTTCAAACGGTTTTCCCGGATATGATGTGTTTTCGAAATTCAGTGTTGCCGATGGAGTAAGAATGGTTTCCTTCAACACATTGCAGTTGTTGGCTCCGCGCGTTCCCGGATAATTGCGGGTGACGTCATCAATAAATTCAAGCGCCGTTTTGTTGAACCATTTGTATTGTGGCGCCGTTTCAAAATTGTAGCGCGATGCAAGCGAATGATAATAACTTGCCAGCGCGTAGCCCGTTTCGGCGCGGTCTTTCTTGCCTGCGTTGGCTGCGTGAATTTCGTTGAGGGCATTGAGATACAGTGTGTCCTTATTGGCCAGCGTGCATTTCGAACGCATGAATGCAAGCCGCTGCAGCTCAACAAAAGTGAAAACTTCCGAATCGGCATCTTTCTCATGCAGCTTTGTCAATGTCTGAAAAACCTTCGTTGCATAAAACACAAACGAGGTTGTATCGTAGTCCGAAACTTTCATTCCGGCAAAGCTTCTTCCCGGGAAAAAATAATCCTTGTTGTCAATTTTAAAAACGCGTGCAGGCTTTGTGAGCGCGGTTTCTTCGTTTGAAAAGCGAGTGATTGCCATCCAGCCGATCAGATCGAGCATGGTGGGCGAATACTGCAGATAATCGTAATAATCAATGATTGCCTGATACGTATTCAGCTTCACTTCTGCGAGCTTCTGCGGATCTTTCAATGCCTGATCGTAACACCATTTCACTTCTGTGACAAGACGATCCAGCGTCCAGGTTTTGATATCTTCATTGTCGAAATTATCGGTGGCTGTCCGCTGATAAAATTTATAGCGGTTCACGGTGTAATAATTCCAGTACATTTCGCCAAGCATGGCATACATCAGGGGCTTCACCGGAAACTCGGCCTTTTCGATTTCCTTTTTCATTTCGGCAATCGAATTCTCGTAGTAATCTTCCTGATACTGCGACATAAGCGTGATGCGGTAAATCACTGACTTGATGACCTGTGCATTGTTTTTTTCTGATGTGGCTTTGGAATAAATCTTATCCACTTCGGCCAGCGCCGACTGCGGCAGCGATTTTCCGATCAGACTGTCGGTTGTTTTCCACAGCTTTTCATATGCCGCATCGTTTTGCGAAAAAGCCGGAAGCGCCGAAAAGAGAATGATCAGACTCATGAACAAAAATGTGTTTTTCATATTTTGGGCATTATTAAACTTTTTTCAGATGCAAAAAAGAAAATTTTTCACATCAACAATTAGTAAAGATAAAAGATATTTCACAAATAATCTGTGAGTGCATATGTTTTAGCATGAATTTAAGGTCAAGAACTCTGAACAAGGAACAAGGAAGTAAGAATTTTGAAGGATACAATTCTTCAAACTTCACTTCTACCTTCGAAATTCCTTGTTCGCTGTTCAATATTCAAGGTGGTCAAGATCGAGAACAAGGTCAAGGTCGAGGAAGACGGCATGCATTTACGTCGCCGTTCAACTTTAAAAACTTTATAAACTTTCCACTCGTAGCGCTATTGCAGCTCATAAGCCCCCATATCCGGGGCTGTGCCTGCGATGCGCGGATTGCCGAGAATATCGTACATGATAGTGCCGGTCACCGCAGCATCACCGGCATCGATGGCGGCGGAACCGCTGACAATGCTGAAATCGGGCAATTGGGTATTTGGAAAAGCAGGGTTCTGATTTCTGATGCAATCGGTAAATCCGCTTCCTGAGACGCTCATACTTGTTTTGAGCAAACAGTGATCGAAATTAAAATTGAAAATTCCTCCCGATGCATATTTGTCCAGCAGCAGTTCGTCTTCATTGGCGCCATACAAAATGCAGTTGCCGAAATAAGCATTGGTGAGATCGCGTATTTGTGTATCGCCGTACACGTCCTCGTAATAATTGTTGAGCACAATGGCCGATGCACTGCGGGTTCCATGCGACCAGTAATTTCCCATGGTGCAATGACGGAAATCGTAATTGCCGCCGATATTCAGCAGGACTGAGAAATAACCTGCATTTCCGAAAACACAGTTTTCCGCTTTCACATACGATCCCTGTGCAACAAAACACGCGGTTGACATATTGTCGATAATTGTGTTGGTCATTGTAAGTGTAGGATTGACCGACGCTCCGAGTGTATCGACATGCACTCCGATGCGACCGTTCTTTATGATTGCATAATCAATAATGTTATCCTTGCTTCCGGCTGAAAGCCAGATCTTGCCCCACATTCCGGGCAGGTCTTTGTAATAGTCATCGAGTCGGTCGCCCTGAAAAGTCACCTCGTTGTCTTTCGCACCATAGACCTGAAGCGTGCCGCCATCATAGACCCAGAGCACGGCGTTGTTGTGCATGTACACCTGTGTTCCGGCAGAAATGGTGAGAACGCTGTCTTCATCAACCACGGCATAACCATAGACCACATGCGGCTTGTCGCTGTTCCACACACCAGATACCAGTGAATATGCAGGCAGATACTCCGTTTCAGGATGATCCGGAAAATGAAAATAAGCATCCTGTCCACAAGCAACCAGTTGAATTTTCTGATGATTTCCGTTGACCATAAAGTTGATTGAATCCTCAATAACCACCGGATTGTTGGAATTGGTCGGATCTACCGTTACTTCAGCAAAAATGAAAATACTGTCTTTCGGGCCGATTTCAATATCAGTAAACGAAGTGCCTTCGAGGCCATTGACATTGATGCGGAAATTGCTGTTGCTTCCTCCGCCTACAGATATTGAAGAAATATTGATATAGTCGTTGCTGTTGTTGTATACCTTCGCCAGGAGAGTCACACTGCCGACCGTGGTGAATACCGTATCGAAATACATGGTGTCCGTCGAAAACTCCAGCCTGAATGAAGGATCATCGTTGAACTGCTCATCCTTGCGGCAGCCGGCAGCAAGCAGCAGAACACAAAGGGTGAGAACGGGAAAAATATATCGCAGCATTTTCATGAATGACATTAATCAGCTTAGAAACGGTAATTTGACAAAATTAGTATTTTTGCTGAAAACAGCGTGTATGAAGTCTTTGTGGTTGTGGATTCTCGCAATAATACTGGCGGTTTCGGTAATGGTGTACCAGCGTATGACAGGGCCTACGACTCCGGTTCGGGGCAGCGTGGAATATCTGGGCGAAACCGTTAAATATAAAATGCTGCGCACCTGGGGTGGCAGCGATGGTGCCCGCATCGAAGTGAAAACAAACCATCCGGATGCAGCGGGCGTGGTACAGTACAGGCGGTTCAGAAGCAATGACGAATGGAAGGTGCTGGTGCTGAAAAACGACAATGGTCTGCTTTCCGCTCAGTTACCCGCATTACCGCCTGCCGGTAAAATGATGTATCAGGTTTTTCTTTTTGAGCGAAACAATCATGTTGCGCTGACTGAAGATCCCATTGTGCTGCGCTACAAAGGCGAAGTGCCAATATGGGTGCTGATTCCGCATGTTTTATTCATGGTGCTGTCCATGGTGTTTTGCATCCGGGCCGGACTTGAGGCCATCAAACGCCGCAAACAACTGGTAAGTCTCACATTCTGGTCCATGCTGACATTGCTGATAGGCGGGCTCATTCTTGGACCCATT
>CAZJOL010000288.1:0-3568 GCA_964547605.1 uncultured Bacteroidaceae bacterium
AATAAATTTCAAACAGTCTCTGAAGCTTTTTCTGGTATTATTGCGGATGTACAAAAAAATATTTGAGTATAAATCAACTGATTCTTTGTGACAGGTTTACATACCACTTAAGGGAAAAACAATACATTTGTGTACTATTGAAAAGCACTCTGATGACAAAAACATTTCTGATCCTACTGACCTCATTATTCTGTGCGGCTTTCACAGCCTGTCACAGTACAAAAATCAATGAACAATTGACTGAATCTGCAAAAGGTGTTGGAATACTGAGCCGATTGGCCGGAACATGGCATGGGCCGGTAATTTCAACAACTTCAGCAGGCAGCTTTCCGGAATGGTATGTCGATTTCAGGCCGGTATCGGCCGGACAGATTTCTCAGTGTTCCATGCTCGACAGTCAGACGGTGAATAATATCAGCTTTTTTATTGTACGGCACGGAGACCAACTAAAAGTAGCCATGCGCACCAAAGGATGCTTCAATAACAGCTGCTGCATAACCTACGAAGTGATTGATTCGGTAAATGAAAAAACCGGATACTATCGCTTTTCTGACTTTCAGGGCGGCGCACAGCGTGCTTCAACTACTTTTTCTTTTTCTGGCGACAGCATGATAATGGAAGTCTACACCAGCAAATTCAATAAAGAGAAAACACCGAAACTACACACACGGTGGATTGCCGTAAAAGGCGATAAGACCTGCGCCGACAACGCAATAGAACATTTTGGATTTCCGAGAAATGTTATGGTGCGCAATTTTAATGAGGTCTATAATGGCATGAGTGAAAGCATTTTTTTTGATCTCAGCAAAGACCCATATCCCGACAATGAACAGCCCTACACCGGGACTGTACATGTTGACATTTCAATCAGCCCGGAATTGAATAACATAGCCGCTGGTGAGCTTTTCATTCTGTTCACCACACAATCCATATACGATGGACTGAAACTAAAACCGGACTTCAAGAATAATTATTCGCGGTATGTATTCCTGCCTTCCGGTACAAAAACAATTACCCTGCGCAATATGCACCCGGGCACATACCATCTGTATGCTTTTTCAGACCTGAACCTCGATAAGCGGCATCTGAAAGGTGATTTGATGAGCTCGGCCACTGACAATGTTGTGGTGATTAAAGATGGCGGAACCGTCAATGCCTCGGTCATCATTGACATGATTATTCCGTAGGCTTGTTGTGGCAGGAAATCTTCAGCATTCTGATATCAATCAAAATATTTTCTATATTTGTATAAATTGGGTTTTATGAAAACTGCCGCCTTTTCATTAATCATGTTTCTGATCGCATTCTCATCAAATGCCCAGGAATATGTTTCCTCAGAATACACAGAAGAATATAACGTTGAGGCCACTTTTGAAAGCGCAACACTCAATTATACAGATGAAGGCAAATCATACTGGACTCTTAAGTTTACAGCCGGAGATGGTTCAGTTGCAGAAATAAAAAACTACAACTACGAATTTCTGAATAGCCTCATTGAGGATGGAACGCCTGTAAATATCGGGGAACAATTCATTGTAACGTTGATGAATGTGGTCGACTATTACGATGACGGCAGTGAGGGAAATTTTTATTTTGGAGTTTCGTGTGCATTTAAGTAATGATGCGGACTTCGACAATCGTATTCAATCTGGGACAAAATTATTCAATTCAAAACACCCTTTTCCATGAAAGCAATCCTGATTTTCACTTTTTGCCTCGTTATGGCATCAACAGCCTTTTCGCAGATATCGGAATATGACACACTTGGAACTTATCAGTATACCACCACCTACGAAAAAGCTGAATACATCAAGGATTCAGACTTTGTCGGCCATTGGGAATTCACATTTCGCCACGCTGACGGAGATACTTTTACATTTAAAAAACATTCATCCGGTTTTGCCAAAAATTTATTACTGAACAAAGGCTTCAAAGAATCAGATGACACACCGATAAACATCGGAAAAAAGTTTCTTGTGGTATATTGTGATCTGGATGAATTTATATGGTACGATGAATATGATTATTATGATATGTTTTATGACTTCGATGAGAAAATAAACTATTATTCAGGAATTTCGGCTGAGTTTGCCCAATAAACACTTGCTTATATAGCTGATTATCTTTGTTTTACAAATCCAAAGCGTTGGATTAAACTTCTTTTATTCGTTCCTTTTGCGGTTTCAAAATAAATTTCTACCTTTGCACCCCGTTTTAAATGAACGAAATAAACAAATTAAAAACACACAAAATGGTAAGACGTTACGAAACCGTTTTCATTATGACTCCCGTTTTGTCTGATGAACAGGCAAAGGAAACGGTACAGAAATTCAGAAAGCTCCTCACCGACAAGGGTGCTCAGATGAAGCACGAAGAGGACTGGGGGTTAAAAAAACTGGCCTACCCGATTCAGAAAAAAACCACAGGATTCTATCACCTGTTTGAATTCGAAGCTGAAGGCAATTTGGTAAGTGAACTCGAAGTGAACTACAAACGCGATGAGCGCGTGATTCGCTTCCTCACCGTTTCACTTGACAAGTACGGAGTTGAGTTTGTGGAAAAACGCCGCAAGCTGAAAGCCGAAAAAGCCAAAGAAGAAGGTAAAAAAGAAACCGAAGTTTAACCCTGCAAAAAATCAATGAAAATGGCACAACAAGGAAATGATATCCGCTATTTAACGCCGATCAACATTGAAACGAAAAAGAAGAAATACTGCCGTTTCAAGAAAGCCCGCATCAGATATATCGATTATAAAGATGCTGAGTTTCTGATCAAATTCGTGAACGACCAGGGTAAAATTCTGCCCCGCCGCATCA
Source organism: uncultured Bacteroidaceae bacterium (assembly GCA_964547605.1). GTDB lineage: Bacteria > Bacteroidota > Bacteroidia > Bacteroidales > DTU049 > GWF2-43-63. The sequence goes on from CAZJOL010000288.1 coordinate 2,817, forward strand.
CCGGTACTTCAACCAAATTCCAGAAAAAGATTTCACGCGCCATCAAACGCGCCCGTCATCTTGCTCTGCTGCCTTTTGTTACTGACCTTTTAAAATAATCTGGAGGGATAAATTATGGAAGTCATTCTCACACAAGACGTGAAAAATCTCGGATATAAAGACGACTGCGTTAAAGTTCGTCCCGGATACGGCCGCAATTTTCTTATCCCCCGCGGTATTGCTATCGAAGCTACCGAATCCGCTAAGAAAGTGCTTGCTGAAAATCTGAAACAGCGCGCATTCAAAGAAGATAAAATCCGCAAAGAAGCCGAAGCACTTGCTGAAAAACTGAAAGACGTGAAACTCGTTATCAAAACCAAAGCTGCTGCTACAGGTAAAATCTACGGAAGCGTGAACAACATTCAGGTTGCTGAAGCTCTGAAAGAACAGCACAACTTTGATGTTGACCGCAAGAAAATCGATGTTGCCAACGACACTATCAAGGAAACCGGAACCTATACGGCAAAGGTGAACCTGTACAAGGAAATCAAAGCCGAAATCACCATCGAGGTGGTCGGCGAAGAATAATCCTTTATTCTATTCCGAAAAGCTGTCCGTCATTCGCGGACAGCTTTTTTTTTGTGGGTGTAGCCGTTTAAATTTATTCAGAAAACAGCTTCTTCAAAAACAATATTCCATCAATGAGGATGTCTCAAAACAAAGCATTGTTACGACATTCCACCGTTCCGGCTAAATCAACCCTCGAAGAGTTC
>CAZJOL010000289.1:0-3568 GCA_964547605.1 uncultured Bacteroidaceae bacterium
TGTTCGACATGCGCGGGCGGCTTGTGGTGCAGGAACAGGTGGTTTCATCCGAAGGACTGAATCACATGGTTCTGAATGTTCGCCCTGTCGCCGATGCTTCTTACATGATGACAATCACGGGTCCGGAGTTTACCGAAAGTAAAAAGTTTTTTCTTCAATAAATTATAAACTATCAGGATATAAAAAAAGCTGCCCAAAGGCAGCTTTTTTTATAATATCCGAAGGCACTATTCTTCGCCGCCTTCCTGGGCTGCTTCCCATTTTTCCATAGCAGCATCCATCTCTTTTTCCAATTCTTCGGAGCAGGCTTTGCCGGCTTCGTTGAATTCATCCAGCTTTTCTTTGTCGTCTTTGTACTTTGCTTCAAGTTCGCTGTGTAAAGCGTCGCATTCTTTCCATTTGACTTCGATGTCGTTTTCGCTTGCATTGTCATTGAGCATTGAAACTATATCACTGCCGCAGTCGCAAACTTTTTGTGCATCATCTTTAGGACCACCACCGCAGGACGCGAATACACCGATACCAAGTAACAAAAACAGTAATTTCCAATTCATCATTATCAGGATTTATAAAGGCCTACTCTGTTTAAAAATCGTTTTTCGGCTTCCACGATGTAATGCAAATATAATTAAATATTTTAACCGGAGCTGTGCGGAATTTTTTTTGTCTTCACGTAAAACGTGACAAGTTACCCCGGGCTATTGATATTTGGCTCTTTCACGTAAAACGTGACGAGTCAGAGCCATTTTGTACTTCGTAGCTTCTCTGACGGCTTCGCCACCTGAAACATTGCCAGATGCGTACCGCATGCCGCAAGCCTCATGCCGCATGCCTTGACCTAACTGGCCACTACTCGAGCAGTCCCACCAGATCTTCACTGCTGATGTTGCTGCTGATTTTCCGGTTGATAAAATTGTTGAACAAATCCATTTTCTTTTCCTGCAGGGCCATGATTTTTTCTTCGATGCTGCCTTCGGTAATGAACTTGTATGAAATCACTTTTTTATTCTGTCCGATGCGGTGTGTACGGTTGATGGCCTGCTGTTCCACCGCTGGGTTCCACCATGGGTCGAGCAGAAAGACAAAATCGGCTGCGGTAAGATTCAGCCCGACACCACCCGCCTTGAGCGATATCAGAAATATCGGATAGTCGTATCCTTTCTGAAATTGTCTGATCATATTCTGACGCTGCATGGGATTAGTCTGGCCCGTAAGCATCAGAAAAGGAATGCCCTCATCTTCGAGCCACGATGCGTATAAAACAAGGTGTTTCACAAACTGCGAAAAGATAAGCAACTTGTGTCCGCCGCTCAGTACCTTGCGGATGCTTTCTGTCACCTGATCAAATTTGCCTGAGCCGCCTGAATAATCCTTTTCCGTAATTCCCGGATGGTTGGCCAGCAGACGCATGCGCATAAGACCCGACAAAATGATCATGTATGCCTTATCTGTTCCGTATTTCTTGGTGCTTTCGATGATGTAATTGCGCACTTCGGATTTTCGCTTCTCATATACTTCGAGCTGCTCGGGCGTCATCGGGCAGAAGTGGATTTTTTCTGTCAGTTCAGGAAGTTCTTTTGCCACCTCGTTTTTCGTGCGTCGCAAAATAAACGGATTGATGATCTGCCGGAATTTTTTTTCTGAAGATTTGGATCCTCTTTTTTCTATTGGCTGATAGAAGCGGTCCCGGAAAAATTTCAGATCGCCCAACAGTCCGGGATTTACAAACTGCAGCTGCGACCATAAATCGATAAGACTGTTTTCAACCGGGGTTCCGGTCAACACGAAACGCTGTTCGGAATTGAGTTTTGAAACTGCAGCAAAAATTTTACTTTCCGGATTTTTAATATTTTGACTTTCGTCGAGAAAAACAAAACGAAAAGGAAATTTGCTGAGCTTTTCAAAGTCGTTGCGTACAGTGCCATACGTGGTCAGCACCAGATCATACTTTTCAACCTGTTTATGATTGAAACGTCGTCCCAGCCCGGTATAATTGAGAAACTTCAGTTCGGGTGCTGTGGTTTTGATCTCATTTTCCCAGTTATGCACCAACGACAGCGGCATGATGATGAGCGAGGTTTTTGCATGCGGAATAGTAGTCTCATTGCTGAAAATGTCCAATTGTGATTTTTGCACAAACTCTTTGGAAATCTCCTTCATCTTCAGCAGAAAGGCGAGTACCTGAATGGTTTTTCCAAGGCCCATATCATCGCTGAGACAACCTCCGAAATTGTTTTTATGCAAAAACATAAACCAGCTCATTCCTCGCAGCTGATATGGCCGCAACTCCTTCTTCAGACCTTTGGGTGCTTCTTCAATTTCAAAGTCACCTTTACCGGCCGTTTCAATGAATTCCTCAACGCGGTTGTTCCCCTCCAGAATGCTGCTGATGAAACTGTACTGACTTTTTTTCACTCGTACATTTTCACCTTCGGGCTTGCTTATCATGGCAAGATCGTGGAATTTTGCAAACCATTCTTCAGGCAGAATAGCAATAGAGCCATCGGGCAGCACCAGCTCGCGGTTATTCTCAAGAATGTTTTTCCGCAAAGCGCTGAATGGAATTTTAAACTCATCGAACTGAACAAATATTTTCAGGTCAAACCAGTCATTGTCCTCTGTAAACTGCTGCATGAGCTCGATACGGCCGGTAAAGAATTTCCGGTCGAGCAACTGTGCAATATCAAATCCTTTCTCCTGAAGTGTTGCAGAATATTCATTCACATAGTTGATGATATCATACATTTTTTCAGAAGAACTTTTGTTCTGATCGTCAATCTGAACTTTCAGCGGCAGAAAACAGGATCCGTACGATAGTACCAGACCATTGTCCTGGAGCCATTCTACAACAGATGTTTCAAAAGCATTGTCGCGCCGGATTACATCAAAGGAATATTTGTTACCATCCTTCTGCAACGACACATGTGACTGCAATTCAGATCCATACTCAAATTCCACATTGTCATACCGGAACCGCAGCAATAGCACGATGTCGTTATGCAGCGAGGTTTCAATGCGGAGAACCGGAACTGGATTTTCGCCGAAGGTTTTGTGTGGAATTCCATCAAGTTCAAACGGATAGGATGCGATAATCTGCCGGACAAATTTCTTGAGATAGTTTTCTACCTGGGCGGGTTCAACAACCACCTCATCTTTGGTAAGAAATGGCTGTATCTTTTTCCCGTCAACATTATCATCAACCTCAATGAATTTCCCTTCCATAATTATCCAGCACGGGTCATAATTCAGAATCAGGGTGTTTTTATCCGTTAGTTTTATTGATTTTCCGGCAAGTTCTGTTCTGATGGAATAATGGATTGAACCATTCTTATATGAGAACCGGAATTTCACTTTAAGCTTTTCAATCAGCGGAATAATCGGTTTTTCGCTGATGATATCCTGCTGATCGCCCTTAAAATAAATCGGAATCTGATTGTCGGCCAGAATGCTGATAGCCATGTCGGTTTTGTTCCGCAAATGCTTGATTACACGCTTCATCAGATTGTTGTCGCGTTTCACTTCACGCTCAAAATCAATGGTGCGGAACCGGTTGTGACCAATGATGCGG
>CAZJOL010000290.1:0-3514 GCA_964547605.1 uncultured Bacteroidaceae bacterium
AGCCACTTCGCGCATGATAAAAATCGATTCCGCCTCCAGTTCCTGAAGGTGATTTAAAGTGTAATTCATTTTCCTTTTCTGTATCTAACCTGTTTCATCACCTGACGTACAAGGTATCGGGTGCATTTATTCACGTCCCACAGGTCGGTTCTTATTTCAATGTTTGGATTAGCCGGTGGTTCATATCGGGAATCGAAACCTGTCATGTTCTTCACAAGTCCAAGCCGGTATTTCTTGTACAATCCTTTTACATCCCGAAGTTCACATATTTCAATCGGGCAATTAACATATACCTCAACGAACCGGCCCGGGCCGATAATTTTCTTTGCAAGATCACGGATCTCATGAGTAGGACTGATAAAACTACATAGAACAATGAGACCGGAATCACAAAACATTTTTGCTACTTCAGCCGTACGGCGGATATTTTCCCTGCGGTCTGCATCGCTGAAACCCAGATCAGCGTTAAGCCCTATTCTGATCACATCGCCATCGAATACTTTGGTAAAATATCCCTTCTGCAAAATTGTATTGTTCAGACTATCCGACAGCGTAGTTTTGCCTGAACCGGAAAGCCCGGTAAACCAAACAACAAGCGGCCTCTGCCGATTGAGAAATCTACGCCTGTTGCGACGGATAAAACTATTGAAATCCGTCCATTGGGTAGGTTTGGAGTACCTTTCAGCTCTGCTTCTTCGTAATCTGATCAATGGATTAATTTTGAGCAAAGATAACTAATGCTCAGAATTCAGCCAAGCTGATATTTATCAGTGACAGTGTCAAAACATCGAAAACCACAAATAATATCAGACAACCCGGATAATTTTTTAGCTTTGCAAAAAACATGTACAATGAGACTCCCCGCTGCAATTGTGTTTTCTCTGTTTTCCGCTCTTCTACTTGCTCAGCAACCATACTTCCTGAAGCTCACCAACATAGATAAACCGGAAAAAACGGCTGAATTCAGAGTCGGAGACCGTGTAATTGTTTACTTTGCCGATACAGCTGAAATCTGCGGTGAGATAAAAAGCATAGACAAATCAAACCTGGTTGTGGATTCTGTAACGATGCCAATCCACCAGATACAGATAATTGTGGATCGCAAACCAAAATCTGCTATGTTCAAACTGGCCGGAGCAGGGCTTGTACTTGGCGGAGCAGCTCTCACCGTTGGCGGATTTGCATGTCTGGCAGCAGGATTATTGCCGCCATCTGCCAAATCGTTGTATTATGTTCCCGGAGGACTGGTGCTTGATTATTTTGGCATCTCCTTCATCATTCAGGGTATCAATAAACTGGGCGGAAAAGGAAAGCAATTTGATGTTGGATATCGATATAAATTGGAAGTGATTGAATAATAATCACTTCCAAAGACGTTCCATATCAATTCCGATATTTTTTCTTTCCCTTTAACAAAATTACTTCAACCTTTAACTTATCCATTCTTGACATATGGTGCTTTTTATATTCATTTTTATTTTACTTTTACATTACGGGAATAATCCAAATTCATGCAACCCATCGGCATCAACTAATGTCTGATAGTCAACAAACAAACACCGACCGCTCTGCGGGAGAAGCCCAACTGGTAAAGAATTGTCTTTCCGGCCGGGCCGAATCGCAGGAGTTGCTTTACAGGCGCTATGCCTCGAAGATGTTTGGTGTTTGTCTACGCTATGCCAAAAATAAAATGGAGGCCGAAGACATCATGCAGGAGGGGTTTATCAAAGTGTTTCAGAATCTGAAGAATTTCAGGTGCGACGGCTCACTCGAAGGGTGGGTGCGGCGTATCATGGTAAACACTGCAATAAACTATTACAAATCAAACCTCAAATACCTTCAGACACTTGATATTGACGACTGTTCAAACAATGATTCAATTTCGGTTGAAGCGACCGATAACATCAGCCTGAAAACATTGCTGAGTCTGATTCAGAAACTTCCTGAAGGATATCGCATGGTTTTCAACCTTTATGTCATTGAAGGATACAGCCACCGCGAAATTGCCGACTCGCTCGGAATAAGCGAAAACACTTCGAAATCACAATTGTCGAGAGCCCGTAAGGTTCTGCAGGACAAGCTTAAAACGATAAATGCCGTGTGCTATGAACAGATTGCATGACAATGATCTGGACCGGCTTTTCGCTGAAAAGCTTGATGATTTCAGGGTTGAACCACCCGAGAGATCTTGGAAGAAGGTGGCCGCCGGTATCGCCATTACAACTACTGTTTCTGCTACGGCATTGTCCAATTTCATCAGGCCGGTCGTATGGTCTCTTTCAACCATTGCAACTGTAATTCTGGTTACTGTCACCAATCCATCTTCGAATACCGAATATGCAGCCCGTCCGATGGCTGAGGCCAATGAGCCCGCTGTCAGTCTGCAGATTGATAAAATGTCTTCGCTGATTGCCATGGAAGAAATTCCTGTGAACTACATTGAATCAGCGCCAGCATTAATTCCGGTCAACATTCCGGTTGTTGAAACAGCAGAGGCGGACATTGCAGAAACTGACCAACAGCCCATTGCGTTGACAGAAACCGAAATACCGCTTGATGTGCCTGAGTATCTTGCATTGCTGCCTGCTGCCAATCTTTCAGTCCCGCAAATCAGCTGGCAGCCGCAACTTCTGAAGGCCCCGGACCTGCAGCAGCATGATAAAAACATCATTCCGGCATGGTTCGAACTCAGCTATCAGACCGGTCCCGACATTATGGATTTCGGTATGCAGAATAACGGCAGGATAACCTCTCTGGCAATAAACAATGGTGTCGATTTGGCGTTCCATTTCTCTGATTTTTATCTACGCACTGGCATCAGTTCTATGAACATGATTCAGCGCAATCAGTACGATTATGCATTGAATGAATATCAGCAGGTTGGCGAATATACGATGGTTGATTCAATGTCATTCATTCAGGGCATTGATTCTGCCGGAAATCCGTATGCTATTCCGCAGTATTACACCAGTTCGCATCCGGTGTATGACTCCGTGGCAGTAGAACATTCCACCAATGCTTCGGATAATTATCAGTATTTAGAAATTCCGATGTCACTCGGCATTCAGAAAGATATCAGAAGGTTCTCGCTCTACGCCCAGGGAGGTTTTTCATATTCGTTCCTGTTGAATGCTTCGGAAAAAACACCGGCCGAATTTTACGAAGAAACCGGAAATCAGCCATTGTCGTGGCAGTCGCAATCACTGTCCCGCAATAAGGACTTCTGGTCGTTTACGCTGGCAGCCGGTGTACTTTACAATGCAAACACCCGCCTTTCATTCGGTGTTGAGCCAACCTACCGCTATTGCATCAGCCCGTTCTATGCCGGAGATGAGCGCCTGGGACAAGCTCCGGTCAGCTATGGTATGAAATTCAGACTCGTTTATAAGTTATCCTTCTGATGAAGACAATTCTATCATTTATATTTTCGCTCGCTGTTGTTTTTACGGTATCCGCACAGAAAGGAATCGGGCTTGAAGGACGGATTTTTTCTTCAGACAACCATACACCTGTA
>CAZJOL010000291.1:0-3451 GCA_964547605.1 uncultured Bacteroidaceae bacterium
TAAATGTTTTTTCCGAAAGTCTGTGCAATCACAACGGGATTAACCGAGCTGATGGCGCCCGATTTCAGATAGTTTGAAGCAATCTGGGTATTCATGTAATTTTCTTCCAGATTGAAATTTCCACGCATAATTGTGTTTTCACTCAATTGAATGCCCTTCGCAAAAATATCCAGAACAGGCTGAATATCCTTAAAGGTGAAATCATATTCAAACGCCTGGTTGCTCAGCTCTTTTGCAGAACTGTCGGGCGTGATGTAAGCCGGAATATAATTGGACAAATATTTATTGAATGCATCGCCGATTTCAGTAAACACAAACTGGCCTTTGATATTGCCATTTACCAGATCGCTCCTTAGTTCAATTGTTTTATTAATCGAATCAGTTTTCTCCAGTTTCAGCGACAATAAATTCATGGCAATCTCGCGCGATCCCTCATAATAGCTGAAGTCATTGAGATTAAGGCGCCCCAGCATATTATCCGGATTATCGCCTTTGACGTTGATGTCGATAAAGCCGGAAAAGCCGGCCAGACTGTCGTTGCGGGCCAAGTGGAGTGCCGACAGATCGATGTTTTCGACTTGAGCGATGAAATCAAAAACAGGAAGCTTTTCCGAAAAGTCAATCATCCCGTCAAAATCAAGAGAAAGGTTCGGATCGCTGGCCAGGAGCCGTCCTTCAAAAATGCCCGGTTTTACAGAGCCATCCACACTGACATCGGAGTAAGTGTAATTGTTGTACTCCAGCGAAAGAATTTCGGCACCGCCTTCAACAAAATAATTTTTCGCAGTGGTTCCATTGCCTGAAAAATCAACAGAAGCAGTCAAAAGTCCAAGTGGTGCCGATTCTCCGGCGATAGTCCTGAGATTGAAATTCTCAACAACGACTTTTCCGCTGTAATGCGGGTTCGGGAACGCGCCCTGCGACTGAACATCTGCTTTGATAAAACCCGAATTGGTCTTTGCAATGATGTTTGCAGTGAAGTTATCCATCGTTCCGTCAACCTGTGCGGAAACATTTGCATTATTGATGGATCCGGCAAATGCAGCAAGATTGAGGTTGTTTCCACCGGGAAGAACAAAGGCATCAATATCCTTCAGTTTCACATCAGCATTTACCAGATCGAAGTGAACTTCAGCATTATTGATATCAGGCAGTCCTTTCAGCTGTAGATTGAAATACATGTGAGAACTTTTGCCAAAGCCAAGTTTCATCTGCCCTGTTTCGAGATCGGCAATGGTTCCTCCCGCGTGACCATTGAGAGTGACAACGCTGCGCATGCCATTCATGGCCGGAACAAAGCGGGCAATATCATCAAAGCCAACACGCGAATTTCTGAAATCAGCGTCCAGTGAAACTTTGTTTACAAAATCGCTGAATGCAGCCATGGAATCATATCTGAAAGCCAGATCCAGATCGAGATTGCTGCTGTTGGTGAGCAAGCGTAATTTCTGTGCCGTTATGCTGTTCTTCCGCATGGAAACCTGAGAAGACAAATGCCACAATGTAAACCCCGAACGATCCTGCATGGCCAGATGCTTCAGATCGATGCTCGTCAGCGTATCGCACTGATACAGATTCTGACCGATCAGATTGAGATTGGTCAGATACAGATTATTGAAATTGATGTTGCTTTTTGCAGAGGTGTCCCTCTGCATATCCTGCCAGAAGAAGCTGCAGTTGCGGAGTTCCAGCATTCCGACATTGATTGGCGGAGACTCTGATTTTTTTGTGGTCGTATCTTTTTCTTCGCCGGCAAAATAATCGAGAATAAACTGCAGGTTTGTCTGATCCTCTTCGGGATAGCGGACCATGCGGATTTTGGCTTCATTCAGCAAAAGTTTTTCAAACTGCAGTTCCGAAAAAACGGATGAAAGGTTTTCCGGCGCAATCATCATTTCTTTTGCTGCAAGCAAAGGTTTATGGTGAAGGTCTTCGATGTACAGGTCGTACAAGGTAATGTCAACCGGAAAAGTAATATCCACTTTACCGATTTCAACGCGCGTATGAAGTTCTTCTGATAAATATTCTGACAGCCGGTCAGCGATATACTGCTGAATGAAAGGTGTGCGCAGCAAAGCAAAAAGCGCAGCCGGCAGGCAGAAGACCACCACATAGATGATCAGCAGAATACGTCCGGTTTTTTTGCTAATTTTGCTCATTCATTCAACAATGGACACTTACATACTTGGCATAGAATCATCGTGCGACGACACTTCGGCGGCAGTGCTGCAGAACAACTTTCTGCTGAGTAACGAGATTGCATCGCAAAAAGTACATGAACGCTTCGGGGGCGTTGTACCCGAGCTTGCATCGCGTGCACACCAGCAAAATATTATACCTGTAGTCGAAGCTGCCATAAGTAATGCAAATATAGACAAAAAACAGCTTTCTGCAGTCGCTTTTACAAGAGGTCCGGGTTTGCCCGGATCGCTGATGGTAGGTGTTAGTTTTGCAAAGGCATTTGCCTGGGCACTCGGAATCCCGCTTATCGATGTCGATCACATGCATGCACATATCATGGCCAACTTCCTGCGGGTACCTGGCGAAAGCCGCTCCATGCCTGAGTTTCCGTTCCTTTGTCTGATTGTATCGGGTGGACATACACAAATCGCCATTGTGCGCAATCCGCTTGAAAGAGAAATCATCGGAAATACCATCGACGACGCTGCAGGAGAGACTTTTGACAAGGCAGCCAAAATCATGAGTCTTCCCTACCCCGGTGGTCCGGTGATTGACAAACTGGCTCAATCGGGCAATGCATCTGCATTCCGGTTTGCAAAGCCACGCATCGCGGATCTGAATTTCAGCTTTTCCGGATTGAAAACTTCCATCCTGTATTTTTTGCGCGATGAGCTGAAAAAAGACGAGCAGTTCATTGAAAAAAATACGGCCGATCTATGCGCTTCGATTCAGAAAACCATCATTGATATTCTGGTAGAAAAAACAGAAAAAGCAGTGAATGAAACCGGCATCAGAACGCTGGCGCTGGCCGGCGGCGTATCGGCCAACTCGGGACTCAGAGCGGCCATGCAGCAACTGGCCGAAAAACACAAACTGGATCTTCATATTCCGAAATTATCGTACACCACCGACAATGCCGCCATGATAGCCATGGCCGGCTATTTCAGATATCAGCAGGGATTGTACGCCGGCCTTGATGCTGCTCCGTATGCGACGGGCGTGAAGGCGTAATTTTCATCCTGCTCCGGCATCCATTGAAAGTCGCTCCTGCCGCGCAATAAAAAATACGTCGGGCGTAGTCTGAAAAATTTAATTGCCGAGGCTGTCTCAAAACAAAGCATTGTTACGACATTCCACCGTTCCGGCCGGAGATTTGGAATTCTTCTATACTTTTGGGCCGGAACATGGAACCGTCGTAACAATAGCAAAAACAACGGTTCCATGTCCTTTAGCTCCTTCGTCGCATCGGACGGTGGAATGTTGTTTTTGC
>CAZJOL010000292.1:0-3436 GCA_964547605.1 uncultured Bacteroidaceae bacterium
TTGTTTTTCAATCATAAATTATTCGAATAAATAAAAATGGACATCCAACTTTTTAGAATAATATTTATCTTTGCAGTCTCAAACCAACGCGGAATTTTTATGAAATCGCTTGCTGTAAACTTTTTCATCCTTGCTGTCACCATTGTGGCAGAGCGCTGATTCCGCATTTCAACAGACTTTCTGAACAAAGAATTTCTCCTGCGGATGAAGCCGCGGGGAGAAAAAACCGTGTATAAACCAAAAACCAAAAAAATGAAAACACTGTATTTTGAGGCCGTCGGCCTTACCATTACCAAAGCTGCATCAGCGGCCATTGTTCGTTCAATGTATGTAAGAAAACCAGGACAGGATCCGGGCATGCAAAATCACATAAAACGAAGACAATATGAAACCATATAAAAAACAAAACAGATTTTCTCTTTTCAGCGTTAATTTTCAGGGCATCCGGCGCCTGGGCTCGCTCATAGGCGATGCCATTGCCGGAAAGGAATATGACTATACCAGCGGCCGCACCGCCAAAGCCATATTTCTGCTGTCGGTTCCCATGGTGCTCGAAATGCTCATGGAGTCTTTATTTGCCATAGCCGACATTTTCTTTGTTTCAAAACTGGGTTCCGATGCCGTTTCGGCGGTAGGACTTACTGAATCCATCAACACCATTATCTATGCAATAGGTGTTGGTATGGGCGTGGCTGCAACGGCAATAGTTTCGCGGCGTTCGGGGGCAAAGCGATTCATGGCTGCATCCATTTCATCGTTTCAGGTGCTGATTGCAACAATACTTGTTTCAGTTCCTGTTGCACTTGCAGGAATCACATTTTCGGGCGATCTGCTGCGCATGATGGGTGCCGAAGAAATCATTGTGTCCAACATGAGCATGTACACATCCATTACGCTGGGTACCGCTCCTTTGATCATGTTGCTGTTTGCCGCCAATGCCATTTTCCGTGCATCGGGAAATCCGGCCACAGCCATGAAAGTGTTGCTGGTGGCCAACGGACTCAACATTGTACTTGATCCGATTTTGATTTTCGGCTTGGGACCTATCCCTGCCATGGGCGTCGAGGGCGCTGCCATAGCCACTTTAATAGGACGTTCAGTAGGGGTTGCCATGCAGTTGTACATTTTGTTCAATGGAAACAGATTGATACGCATTACACGACGGACAATTATGGTGCATTGGAAAACCATCGGCGAGATTTTCCGTCTGGCAGCCGGAGTCACTGGTCAGCATCTGATCGGCACTGCCAGCTGGATTGCGCTGATGCGCATCATGGCCGAATTCGGCAGTGTGGTGGTGGCTGGCTACACCATTGCCATACGCATCGTGTTGTTTTTCCTGTTGCCTGCAGAAGGTTTCAGCAATGCTGCTGCAACGATGGTCGGGCAAAACCTGGGCGCCGGAAAACCGCACCGGGCCGAGCAATCGGCGTGGTCGGCCTCGTGGCTCAACATGGCTTATCTGGGAACAGCCGGATTATTGATGGCTTTATTTCCAGCTTTTATAATTGGATTGTTCATCAATGAACCCGCTGTCATCGAAGCCGGAGCGCGCGGTTTGCGCATGGTGAGCTATGGCATGGCGGTGTACGGACTTGGCTCCGTGATGCTCAACAGCATCAATGCGGCCGGCGACACACTGCGACCCGCGTGGTTCATGTTCGCTGCTTTCTGGATTGTTGAAGTGCCGCTTGCCATCTGGCTTTCGTTCAACACTCCGGCAGTATCGAACGGCGTGTACATTTCCATTCTGACTGCCGAATCCTTCATGGCGCTGCTGGCGCTGTGGTGGTTCCGCCGCGGCAAATGGAAGACGATTGAAATATAAATTTGTATAGGAAAAAGAAATGGCGCGGATGCAAATCAGCGCCATTTCTTTTTTTTATTTCTTTAACACTGGTGCAGATATGTTATCCGTGACAGTGATTCTTTGAACATCAGAAACCAATCTTGTTCACAAAATAGACTTTGCGTTTTTCTTTGCCGTTTTTCACAACCTGACTTCCATAAGCGAGGAAGAAGTTTCCGTACCAATGATCGACATTTGAGAATGTGCGTTTGGTTTTTTCATTATCATTGCCTGTTTCAATGAAATCCCATTTTTCATCACTGATGATGTTGCCGTCAAAATCCATGGTTTTTGAAACGATTTCGTTTCCCGATGTGTACGCCATGCTGATCTGTGTGGCTGTTTGTTCGGAAATGGCAATGAAGCGTTTCACATAAAAGGGCTTGTAACCCGGGTTCAGCTCAAAGCATACATCCCACATCAGTTCGCCTTCTTTAGAGAATTTTCCGAGTGTGGCGTGTGTGTACTGATAGCCATCGAAAACAGTTCTATATTGTGTTACAGGTTTTCCATTAACATATGTGGTGTAGGTCTCGGTGCGGTAAGTCGGATAATAGGCCTCGCCAAGGAATAAGTATCCATCTTCGAGAACAATGACATCGTGATCTGCAATCCAGTAATCGAGCGTCATTTCTTTGCCCTGTGCTTCTTTTTTCGCTTTTTTCTTTTCTATTTTTTCCTGCTTTTTCTCTGGCAGATATGAGAGAAAATCTTTCAGATCGAGAAAATTGTAATAGCGGATATAATTCACAGCACCATCTTCAACTTCACCAAAGAAGAGACCTTCCGACATCAGTCCTTTTTTTGCGTAGGTTCCGGTAATGATAATTTTATTGGCATCAACACGGCAGCCCGAAATGGACACAATGGAATTGTCGCCAGCCCCTGCAATTTTTATGGCCTTATCCATATTGTCGTCTTCCGAAATCCGGATCATGTGAAGCTCAGTAACTCCCTTGCTTACAAATGCACGTGCAAACAAAAGTATTTCATTTGTTTTTTCAAGAATCTGATAATTTTCGGCGCTGATTTTTTTTGGGCTGAATGCGCCGATGGACACTGGAATTGTTGTTCCTTTGCCAGAACCCAGATCAACCTTGTAAATCACCGGAGCTTTTTTGATTGTGGCCAGAAAATAGGCCTGATCGCCTAAAACCTTCATACTTCTCAGAAATGCTTTTGGAGGCAATACACCTGTTGTCTTTGTTATGTCGAGCGTGCTCATCTGCACACCGGTAATTATGAATTCGCCTGCTTTTGTAGCGTACATGTTATACACAAAATCATCGTTGTAATACAATTCCCGGAACATCATTTTTTTCGGAATAAGAACGGTTTCCGTTTTTTCGAGTTCCAGATCGCCGCTGTACAGGTCATATTTTATTTCGGCCTGGCCGTCAACATAATCATCGGCCCTTGATTCCAGAACAAAATATCCTTTGGTGGATTCAAAAATGGTTTCGCCCGAATAGCCGTTGCGGAGATCAAATTCGATGCGCTTTTCGGTGCTGAGCTGGGCTACAGAGAAATACGAACATAGCAGAACACTCATTAACGAGAGTAATAATTTTTTCATAAGTCTTTAAT
>CAZJOL010000293.1:0-3397 GCA_964547605.1 uncultured Bacteroidaceae bacterium
ACAATCACATGATGCCGATAAAGTTATGTCGGAAAACATTACTAAACCCGGACTGCAGATTGCACAACATGACACCGTATTTGTTCCGGTTGTAGTCAATTCTCAGAAGAATATTGCGCAAAACAATGTCGTAACCGCTTCGGATAAAAACCTGTATGCGGAAATCACACAATACTATGATGCCGAAATCGCCAAACGAAAAGCGAAACTGCAATCGGTATCATCGGGAAATGAAGATATAATGTATCAGGTGCAGGAAGAGCTGGCCATGATTGATACGCTGAACGCACAAACACAACGCGAACTTGGAAACGGGATGAATATAGGCCTGGTTATGGAACAACTGGTGCAGAATTACAGACAAAGCATCGACATACTTGACATGATGCTGGAACAGGTGAACGAGGAATATGCACAGATAAATGAATAAGGGTATGAAAGTAAAAATGATTATAATGACTTTGTGTATTCTCGCTTCAGAAGCGGTTTTTGCACAGTCATTCACTGTAAACAAAAAGTTTCACGGAAGCTATCCGGCAGCCGCGAATTCTGAAGTCAGTATCGACAACAAATACGGCAATGTCAGCATCATTCCATCCGATGGCGACTCCGTGGTATTTGATGTAGTTATTGAAGTCACGGATAAATATATTGTTGAAGCCGAAGAGCAGCTTGCTGAAATCAATGTCAGAATGGGCGCTTCAGGATATTACATTTATTCAGCAACTGAATTCAACGGCAACCGGAACGATTTCAAGACCGACTGGAAAATGATGACCGGAGCCGTTTTCAGCAGCAAAAAGACGGTGCGTATTGACTATGTTGTACAAGTGCCAACCGGCGTTTCATTGAAAATCAACAACAGTTACGGCAACCTGATCATGCTGGATCATTCCGGAATTCTGAATATCGATCTAACTGGCGGGAACCTCACAGCCGGTATTCTGAGCGGCAAAACAACAATCACACTCAACGGGGGCAAATCACAGATCCGCGCACTGACCGATGCAACCATCAAGACCGACATGAATGAAATGCAGATTGAAAGCGTGTCTTCGGCCTATTTCGATTCACGTGGTTCGCAATTCACCATACAGAAAGCCGGAACAATAACCGTGGATTCGCGCCGCGACAAATGGTTTATCGGCAACGCAACACAAATCAGCGGCTCAGGCAGTTTCAGCAATTTTACCATCAGCCGGCTGATGAAAGACTGCAACATGAAAACCTTTTACGGCAACCTTACGCTTTCGGCCGTCGACAGCAGCTTTCACAGCATCAACCTGATTGCCGGGAGCAGCGATGTGAGCATTGCTCTGCCTCCCGGCGTTATGTCTCAATTCAATTGTGATCAGAAAAAAACACGCGCCATTCTGCCGGCACGACTGAATCTGAAAACCGAAACCATCGACGAAAAAACGCAACAATATCGCACAACCAATGTTGTAGAAAATGCAACCTCGTTTGTCAATCTGAATGTGAGCGGAGGATCGGTCAGCGTTTATTGAGACATAGTCAGCGGTGATCGGTGAGTGGTGAGCAGCGAATGGAAAGCGGTGAGTAGTTAATGGTTATTTGGTTAGCCGCCCGAAATGCGGCCACAATTCACGCTTGTGCATATTGTCCCATAGCAGTGCACTGCCACAGATGCCTGTGAAAGAGCCAATCCACAGGTCGCGGACCCAAGAGGCGTCGTTGTTATTAATATTGTTCATTCACGGACAAAATAATTTACATACCGCCAAGCATTTTGCTCATCAAATTGAGGGAAGTAGCTTGGAGCATCGTCAATTATCATCAATGTATCTCCCCAAATGAATCCAGTCATTGTGTAATCCTTATTTGCAATGATGCTAAAGCTGTATTTGTTATAGTCGCTATCATAATACCAAGAAGAAAACTTGGCTTTCCCTTTGTCAAAATTCACATCGTTTTTTACAAAAACAATTTTCCCATTTTCTGTAAATTCAACGGAATAGGATTCATTATTATTAGAGTATATACATAACTCGTATCCATTTCCTCCTCCATCGCTATATTTTCCAATCGAATACACCCATTCCCAACTCCCGATAAAAATTGCCTTTTCTCCTTCCAGATCGTATTTATTACAGGAATAAAAAAATAACGTAGACATAATTACTGCTACTAAAAATATTTTATTGTTATCTACTTTCATTCATGAATAAAATAATTGGCAACATAGATGCTGCCGGAATATGAATCATCTTCCCGTGAAAAAGGAAAAAGATCATTTGTAATCAACGTATCTGGATTCAAATATCCAAAGAAATCCAGGTCATTACTCATTTTAATGCTGAATTCGTTGAAATTATTTATATTAGCCGTGCCGTTAACGCCTTCTTTCCAGAATGTGAAAATAATTCTTTGCCTATCAATTCTATCATCATTTTTATTCCATAGCATTACACCTTTTTCAAGAAATTCAATTGAATAGCGTTCTCCTATTGTAGCAGGAAAAATCGTATCCTGCCAAGCAATAAAATCTCCATAATGATATCGTATTGTAAATATCCAGTTCCATTTTCCAATCATTATTTCCTTATCACCAGACAACTCATCTTTTTGACAAGAATAAAAAGAAACTAGTAATATCAGGCATACTATTGTTTTCCTCATTGCTTTATAAATTTTGTTACAAATACACCCTGTGCCGTTCTTACACGCACAAGATAAATTCCGTTTTCCAAAAAACTGATGCATATTTCTTTTCTGGAAGAACTTAATTCCTCGGAATAAACACTCATTCCTGTACAATTAAGTACTTCAAGTAATCCATTAATAATTTTTGCTCCAGATATTTCAACTGTAATTTTGTCATCTCCCGGATTCGGGTATATCTTCATCATGGGATTGTTTATTGAAGGATGTTCATCTGTTATTCTACCGTATTGTGTTTCAACCGAATCCGGATAATTCATTTTATTGCATGCAGTATTCACCAATGCAGACTTGTCTTTAAATTTATTGACTTTGAATAATACAATTGGACACGATGCATCACCTGATAGCGATGGGAAAGGAAGATCCAATTTACCTGAAGCTGAACTTCGTAATGCAGTGGTGGTAGATATGAGATTCCCAGTCATTACATTGTACCATTCAATATCATATCTAACTTTAATTCCCATGTTTGGTATCTGAAGCCTCATCATCTCATTGCCCCATGAAGGAGGGAACGTATATACTGTTGAAGCAGTTCTATAAATTGGATTGATTGTATTGATGTTATTACATGGACTTCCATTTGCCATTGTATAATAATTATAAGTTCTGTTTGCAACAACTCCGATTGCCTGTTTATGATTATCTTCCCAATTTCGCAGACACATCATTTCTGCAAGATTATCACCTCTTAAATCATTTTCATTTGTCC
>CAZJOL010000294.1:0-3386 GCA_964547605.1 uncultured Bacteroidaceae bacterium
TTTAAACTGCTCTTAATCTTGCTTTTAGGCGGTTTTATTCATAGGAGTTATCAAGGTGACGTAAACGTATGTGGCAGTCGGCATGAGGCTTGCGGCATAGTGCAATCCTTCTTCCCAGCCCCGTCTCAGAGCTGACAGCTGATTACTGATCGCTGAAAGCTATGCGTCCTCGTTCCTGACCTCTATTCCCATCAAAAATCAAATATCTCAAATCGTATCCGCCGCGGCGGACTTAAAACAAAAAAAGCTTCCGTTTCCGGAAGCTTTCACACTGAGTCATGAATGGTGCCCTTGCGGGCTATGGGGCGTTAAATTGTTATCGTTCCTGCCAGAATGAGTCCGGCGATGAGGAAAAAATACAGGACCCAGATCATTTTTTCTTTTACGGCGTTCATGGCTGAAAAATTTTCAGGTTACCTAGCATTTTTTGTGCCAAACATCTGCTAAGCGAAAATTTTATATTTTTGCCACTAGTCACACCATAATTCTGATTCATGATATCGGGCAAAAAAATCATAGTGGTATTCCCGGCATACAACGCCGAAAAGACAATAGAACTCACCTATTCGGAAATCCCTTTCGATATTGTTGATGATGTCATCCTGGTTGATGACTGCAGCCGTGACCGCACATCGGAAGTGGCAGAAAGACTGGGGATAAAACATATCATCCGTCATGAAATAAACAAAGGTTATGGCGGAAATCAGAAAACCTGTTACGATAAAGCACTGGAGCTCGGCGCCGATATTGTCATCATGCTGCACCCCGATTATCAGTACACACCAAAACTTGCATCATCAATGGCGCATCTGATTGCCAACGATGTGTATCCGGTTGTTTTTGGCTCCCGCATTCTCGGACGTGGAGCCCGTAAAGGAGGCATGCCGCTCTATAAATATTTTTTCAATCGATTTCTTACACTGTTTGAAAACATCATTATTGGTCAGAAATTATCGGAATATCACACAGGTTACCGTTCCTTTTCGGCCGACGTGCTCCGGAAAATTAATTACCACGCCAATTCCGACGATTTTGTGTTCGACAATCAGATGATAGCTCAAATATTTATGGCCGGATTTGAAATTGCAGAAATCACCTGCCCGACCAAATATTTCGACGAAGCTTCATCAATCAACTTTCGTCGCTCGATGAAATACGGATTCGGCGTGCTCGGAACAGCTTTCAGATACCGTTTTCACAAATGGGGGCTGTGCAAAAGCAGACTGTTTACGGGTAAATAAGCTGTTGCTGTTTTGGTGGATTTTACTCCGTTTATTTTTGACGCCGAATAACGCGGAAAACATTGAAAGAAAAACGGATAAACACGGATTTGAGTAGACTCAAATAAACACAGTTTATCGCGTATACTTTTATCTTTTGCCTTTTATCTTTTATCTTTTCCAGACGTGGATGAAGATCGGTGTAAAGCCGTATCTTTGCACGTATTTTTAAAAATAAAAAGCTATGGCTTACAATCTTCTGAAAGGGAAAAAAGGTATCATTTTCGGCGCACTCAACGATCAGTCCATTGCCTGGAAAGTGGCGGAGAAAGCGCATGAAGAAGGTGCTCAGATTGTCCTCTCAAACACCGCAGTGGCCATGCGCCTGGGCAATGTCGATGAACTGGCTGAAAAGTGCAGCAGCATTGTCGTTCCGGCCGATGCCACCAACGCCGCTGATGTTGAAAATCTGATTGCAAAATCCATGGATTTTTTCGGAGGAAAATTTGATTTTATTCTGCATTCCATAGGCATGTCGCCCAATGTACGTAAAGGAATTCCATACGATAATATCAACTACGAAAATTATCTGAAAACCATTGATATTTCGGCGCTGTCGTTTCACAAAGTAATTCAGATGTGCCGTAAAATGGACGCCATCAACGACTGGGGTTCCATTGTGGCGTTGTCGTATGTGGCGGCCCAGCGCACATTGTATGGTTACAACGATATGGCCGACGCCAAAGCGCTGCTGGAGTCCATTGCACGCAGCTTCGGATATATTTACGGCCGTGAGAAAAAAATCCGCATCAATACCATATCGCAATCACCTACTCCAACTACGGCCGGCAGCGGCGTTTTCGGCTTTCAGTCGCTGCTCGATTTTACCGATCGCATGTCGCCGCTGGGCAATGCTTCGGCCGACGACTGCGCCGATTACTGCATCACACTGTTTTCGGATCTGACCAAAAAAGTCACCATGCAGAATCTTTTCCACGATGGCGGCTTCAGCAGCATGGGTATGAGCGAAAGCGCCATGACTCAGTACGACAAGAGTTTTAAGGATTGTCCGGAAAAAACAAGTCAGGAATAAGCTGATTTGTATTCCCGGTAATAAATAGCTTACTTTCTGCGTCTGCATAAAATATTGGCGTTATCATTAATTATTAACGATAACTTTCAACTATTCTTCGTATTTTCGTACCTTACAAAAAAAAGAATGGTTATGCGCAAAAAACTGGTGGCCGGCAACTGGAAAATGAATCAGGATACAGCCGGGATAAAAACCTTTGCTTCGGAACTGAAAAGCAATCTTGTTGGTTTTGATGGCAGGGCCGATATGCTTATTTGTCCGCCGTTTGTTTATTTGCCTTTGCTGCAGGAATTGTTTGCCGGAACAGCGGTTGCCATTGGCGCCCAGAATGTTGCCAGCGAAGAAAAAGGCGCTTACACCGGCGAAGTTTCGGCCGCTATGCTGAAGGATCTGGCACTGCCCTACTGCATCATTGGCCATTCCGAGCGCCGTCAGTATTATCACGAAAGCAATGAACTGCTGGTGAAAAAAATTCAGCTGTTGTTTGCAAACGGCATCAAGCCTGTGTTTTGTTGCGGTGAGATGTTGCCCGAACGCGAAGCAGGAAATCATTTCAACATTGTTCAAAGTCAGCTTGAAGGCGCCTTGTGGAATCTTCCGGAAGAAATAATTACTACAAATACCATTGCCTATGAACCGGTGTGGGCCATCGGAACAGGCGTTACAGCTACTCCGGCACAGGCGCAGGAAATGCACGCCTTCATACGCCAGCTGATCGAAAAGCGCTTCGGAAGCGATGTTGCTGCCAACATCCGCATTCTGTACGGCGGAAGTGTAACACCCGACAACGCAACAGAATTGTTCTCCATGCCCGACATCGATGGTGGGCTGGTTGGCGGAGCCTCACTCAAAGCAGAGTCATTTACAAAACTCATCAACAGCTGCAAATAAATGAATAGTTCGCAAATGCTTCAAATCACGCTCACCGGGCTGCCCAAGGATGACGACACCCGTGAACTCGTCATGTCGGGAATGCTGGAACTTGGCTTCGACAGCTTCTGGGAAGACGGTGCACTTTTGCATGGTTATATTGCAGCAGAAAATTACGATGCTGAATCGCTGAACATGATGAT
>CAZJOL010000295.1:0-3378 GCA_964547605.1 uncultured Bacteroidaceae bacterium
GTCCTTGGCGTGGAGGGTGTGAAATTCATGATTGAGAACGGGAAAACAGTTCCATTTCATTTCTTTTTCGGTGCGCCTTCGTGTGTACCGGCAACACCTTTCGAGACAGCCGGGTTTTCGCTCAGTTCAACTGAGACTGCTGAATTAATGCGCAATCCGGACATCTGGTATCTGGGTGAGATGATGAATTTTCCTGGCGTTGTTTTCGATGATGCCGAAGTGCATGCGAAGATCAAAGCCGCACTGGAAGCCGGGAAACCGGTCGACGGTCATGCTCCGTTGCTTTCAGGAGATCAGCTGAAAAAATATGCTGCTGCCGGCATCAGCACCGATCATGAATGTACGAATATTGAAGAAGCGGAAGAAAAAATCAAACTCGGAATGAAAATTCTGATCCGCGAAGGCAGCGCTGCACGCGACTTTGATATGCTGTACCCGCTGATTGATCAATATCCGAATGAAGTGATGTTATGTACCGATGATTGTCATCCCGATGAACTGATGCGCGGTCACATTAATGTAAAAGTGAAGAAGGCGATTGACAGGGGCATGGATTTGTTCAATGTGTTGCAGGTGGCCTGCATCAATCCGGTTGAGCATTACAGGTTGCCTGTCGGGACGCTGAAGGTTGGTGATAATGCCGATTTTGTTGTAATCGGCTCCTGGCGCGACATGGATGTGCAGCAGGTTTTTATAAGTGGCGAAAAAGTTTTTGATGATGGTAGAGTATTGATTGAATCAAAACCATTTGTCCCGATCAATAATTTCAGCCGCAAGGAAGTGATGTCATCAGATTTTGCTGTTGAGGCAAAAGGAAACAAGATAAAAGTCATTGTGGCAAAAGATGGCGAATTGCTTACGGAAAGCGAGATTGCGAGTGCCAGAATTGAAAATGGTTGTATTGTTCCGGATGTTGAAAATGACATTTTAAAAATCACGGTATTGAACCGCTATGACAACAGTAAACCGGCTGTTGCTTTTATCAAGGGAATAGGAATAAAGCAGGGTGCGTTGGCTTGTTCGATTGCGCATGACAGTCACAACCTGATTGCCGTTGGGACGAGTGATGAAGCGATTGCAGCGGCGCTCAACAAAATCATTGAAAGCAAAGGCGGATTGGCTGCGGTTGATGCGAAATCATCGGAGCATCTGGCTTTGCCGCTTGCAGGGCTGATGTCGGACCGCAAAGGCGAAGAAGTGGCTGCATTGTATCATGCGTTGAATCGAAAAGCAGCCGAGATGGGATCGCCGCTGCGTGCGCCATTCATGACGCTGGCATTTATGGCGTTGCTTGTAATTCCCAAGCTGAAGCTGAGCGACAAGGGGCTGTTTGACGGGACTAATTTTGCTTTCACAGCGCTATGCGAAGTATATACTTCGCATAGCGAAACCAATACTTCGCATAGCGATGAAGGGCTTTAAATTCAAGATTTCTGATCAGACTAAGCCGTATTTTTTGACAATGACATTGGTTGGCTGGGTGAATTTGTTTGGTGCTGAAAAATACAGAAACATTGTGCTTGATGCTTTGAAATTTTGTCAGGCTAACAAAGGGCTACGGATTTATGCATGGGTAATTATGCCCAGTCATATTCATATGATTGCTGATAGTAAGAATGGGACTCTGAGTAAAACAATCGGAGAGTTTAAACGTCATACGAGCAAGTTTATTTTCAATGCACTGCAGGAAGAGGATGAATTTGATTCAAGTGAGTTTATCAGCTTTTTCAGGGATATCTCAACGCTACATTCCCGCAACAATGATTATCAGGTATGGAAACAGGATAATCATCCGGTTGAGTTGTTTTCAAAAGGATTCATTTATAGTAAAATAGATTACATTCATAATAATCCAGTGAAAAGCGGCCTGGCAAGCAGTGTCGAAGAATATGTTTTTTCAAGTGCAAGAAACTATGCAGGTTTAACCGGGATATTGGATGTGGAAATAGCGTAAACAAAGGTGCTTTTATTCTTTTGTGAACTTTCGCGACTGACGCATCCTATACCCATTAAATCCGAAAAGCTATGAAAACTATACTCATCATTGTTTCATGCCTGCTGCTGTCGGCAAGCGTGATTGCACAAACTCCGATGCTAAAGGGAACCGTGCTGGACGAGAAAACCAGCGAGCCCATTCCTTTTGCCAATGTGTATTGGTGCGACGGTAAAACCGGGGCTGTCACCGATATGGAAGGCAACTTTCTTGTTGCCGATTCGTCGGCCTGCGACACATTAATAATAGCATATCTCGGTTATGTGACCAATCGCGTGTTTGTTCCTGAAGGCTCAAAGGAAGTCAGCATTAAACTTACACAATCAACTGTATCATTAGATGCGGTTGAAATTGTTGATTACAAAGTACCGCTCATTGAAGCTGACGCTGCATATGGTGTCATCACAAGTGATGAAATCAGAAGTGTCGGCAAAGCTTCCAAAACTGCCAAAAGTGAGAGCGCCAGGGATTATGCAGAATACGAGTATGCTCCATCGTCATCTTCGGGCGAATACGGTGGCGGCGATGTCCCTTCATCCGGAATTGCAGCAGGACAGCTTACGGCGGGCGAAGTGAATGATTTTACAAAATGGAAATTATGGGAGGATATTAATACAACAGATCTTGCCAATTATAATAAGCAATGGAAATTGTTTCCTGAAAACCGTTTTGTGGTGCAGGTCACAAACAAAAAGAAACTGCCGGTGCATAATGCAACTGCTGTACTGATGGATGAAGCGGGCAATGTTGTATGGTCGGCAAGAACGGATAATACCGGAAAAGCAGAGCTGTGGGCAGGGATGTTCGATGGCAAGGCTGAAAAAAAATACTCAATCAATATCATATACAACAATAAATCGTATCCGGTAAAAAAAGCGGATTCGTTTCAGAACGGAATAAATTTCATTGAACTTCCGGTGGATTGTTCCGAAGAAAAGAATGTAGATCTGGCTTTCATGATTGATGCTACCGGTTCGATGGGAGATGAGATTGCCTATCTGCAATCTGAGCTCAGCGATGTTGTGGAGCGGGTGAAGGACTCATTGCCCGGTAACAATGTTCGTCTGGCCATTGTGTTTTACCGCGACATGGGCGATGCTTATGTGGTTATTCAAAAAGATTTCACCAGCAATATTCCGGAGGCCATCAAATATCTGCGTTCCAACGGTGCCGGTGGTGGCGGTGATTACGAAGAAGCTGTTGATTCCGCTTTATATGTATGTGTGAATAAACTTTCATGGAGTGACAACGCTGTTGCACGTATTCTTTTCCCGGTACTCGATGCACCACCTCATGGAACACAGGAAATAATAGCAAGCATTCAGAATTCTGTTTCACGTGCAGCAACAAAAGGCATCCGGATTTCACCGCTCGCATGCAGTGGC
>CAZJOL010000296.1:0-3361 GCA_964547605.1 uncultured Bacteroidaceae bacterium
CATAACTTCTTTTTACTACTAAAGTAGCATTTTCCATTAAATTGGTGGTAGAACCCTGTTTTTATGTCCCGTAAGGGACAAAATATTGGTAGCTAATATAATAGAATCGGGCTCGTGCCGTCAGGTACATAATGGTTTATTGGCGACCGTTTCGTCCCTAACGGGACGGATTCATTTTTCTTTTTTCTACCAACATCCTGTCCCTAACGGGACAGTTGTTGAATGCAGCTGCCACAACATTCCGCTTCCACCTTTGGCGGAACAGGTTTGTCTTCCTTTAATCAGGAAGTTTATCACTCATAGGCGTGAATGTAATGTCAAAAGAAACCGCAAGGCCGGCTGAATCGGCCTGTTTTAATATTCATCCTGGTATTAGCGTTGTGTCAATCTTTTTTCCGCGTTTATCTGGTGTGATATCAGTTAATCAGCGTTATTCCGCGTCTGAATCTCATTCCGCAAGCCGCATGCCCTATGCCGCAAGCCGCATGTGCTACTGCACCACAAACGTCTTTGTTACATCATTCTGAAAACAGTGGAGTCTGATGTAATACGTTCCCGGAGCCAGGCCTTCCAGTTCCAGATCGAAATGATTGGCGCCTTTCTGCGCATACTGACTCATATTGTAAATCAGTGCACCATCCGAAGAGTAGATGTAAACATCGGTTGCAGCCTGATTCATGGCGGTAAACTCAACGGAAAAGCGACCCGAATTCGGATTGGGAAACAGATTTACATTGGTGAAATATTCATCGGCAACAACTGGGGGAACAACGGGCTCTCCCTGTGGCAGAACAGCGCTGTCCTGCACTGTGATTTCCGGTTCGGGTTCTTTTGCCGGATCAGGTTCGTTTGTTGTATCGGGTTCTTCAACGACGGGCTCATTTTTACAAGGGTTGCCCGAAATGTATTTGACAAAATAAATGTCGCCCGGCATGGTGTCGCTACCCCATAAAGTCGACCGCCATTTCTTCGCATCCAACGGACCCTGAATATCTTTAAACAAGCCGTTGTCTTTGCCGTCGGGATCTTCAATCCTGATCTGGTAATCGGGGTAATATCCTTCTGATTCATTAATAATAATAAAATTGCCAAGACTGTCGGTAACTGCATTATATTCATTATTGCCATTGCGGTCAATCAGTTTCACCTTCGCGTTTTTCACCGGATTCTGGCATTCAATGTCTTTTACGTTGCCTTTGATGGTAAAAAAATACACCGGAGCTCCGTACTGGGCCAGCACTTCAGAAGTGAAGCCGATCAAAAATCCAAGCAAAGACAATGCTTTGGCAAATAATCTTGTAAACATGACGCAGTGTTTTAAAAATCAGGGCGCATTTGCACCAATAATTGGACCGTAAAATGTTAAATGAGAAATTCGTACTTAAATTGTATAACGTTTTTCAACTGGATTTTCTTGCGATTTTTCTCTTTTTAAACAGTAAAATTTGCGTATATTTGTTTTATGAATAAGGCTCCGCTTAACATAAGCAAGAATTTACTCTGGGATATCGATCCGGAAGCATTTGATGCTGACAGGAGTGTCCGTCTGGTGGTTGAACGAGTCTTTTCATTGGGAACCATTGCCGATTTGCAGGAATTGATGCGGTATTACACCAAAGCCCAGGTTATAGAAGCCATTACGGATATCGGTTTTTTGGATAAAAAAACGTTGAACTTCGCCAGTTGGTATTTTAATCTTCCAAAAAAATTTTTTAAATGCTACAAACGCAAACAGTCAGCGCAAAAACTCTGGAATTGATTTCTTCGCTGCAGCAGCAGCCGGAACTCAAATCGTTTGTGTTGGTTGGAGGAACAGCACTGGCGCTCCAGATAGGGCATCGCTCATCTGTTGATATCGACCTTTTCAGCACTGAGCCATTTGATGTTCAGACTATGACAGATCTGCTTGTTTCAGAATATGGATTCAAAGTGCTTTCGCAGCAGAAAAATACGATACGTGGGATTATTTCAGATGTTATGACTGACCTGATTACGCATCCGTATCCGTTTCTTGAGATTGTTGAAGAGGATGGTATCAGAATGGCATCCATGAAGGATATAGCTGCAATGAAGCTCAATGCCATTGCGATAAGTGGCGAAAGATTCAAGGATTTTGCCGACATTTATTTTTTGCTGGAGTCGTACAGATTATCTGAAATGCTTGATTTCTATTGTACAAAATATGCTCAGGACCGAAGCCTTCACATTCTTCGGAGTCTTTTGTATTTTGATGATGTAGTAGTTGCTGACAAACCCATGTTTTTTCTCCAGAAAGACCTGAAACTATCTGCAATAAAAAAACGGATCCGGCAGGCAGTCAAGGATGTTGGCATTTAGAGCCTTGTTGCACACTTTTCACGATGATTAATATAATAATTGCAGACATGAAACTGAAAGAATTCGTTTTTACAATATGCAGCATCTTGTTTGTTGCTATTGTTGTATCCTGCTCCCAGTCCGGTCAATCGAAAAGCGGAGACAGTGAGCAGAACAATTCAGTCACTGAAAATTCCGCTAAATCAAATGAGGACCAAAACCTCGATTTCCTGAAAAAATACGACGGAAAATACGCCGACGAAGTTCACTTATTTGAAAAGCAAATTTTCGCAGACCGGCTCGAAAAGCTGACCGGGACTGAGAATTTTAAAATGATCAAAGACGATTGGACAACCATTATGCCCATGGAATACAGAAATGATGTTTTCTCAGCCGAAGGCTGCAAGCCGCATGACTGCGGGGCGAACAACTACATCATCGTGTATGATTTTTCTGAAGACGTCATGTATGCCGGCATCAGCAACAATGAAAAGGCGGAAACTTTTTCCGAAAACGGAAAGACCTCGCCGAAAGTTGAGAAGTGGAAGCCTATGTAAATCTTTCCCATTCTTGCATTTCATGCGTTCTGACAGGGGTAACGAATTTAGATGCCTTTAAATAATTCAGATTGATGCACCCAATGCCAACTTCAAGCATGCAATATAAACTTTTGTGACACAGAGTCTCATTGAGTACACACTGAGTCGCACAGAGTAGATTTAATAAAGCAAAAGCCGATATCAATTACAGCAAAGTGAATTTGAAAGCGAGCTTTCAGAATTCGATATGCTGTAATTGATTTACACAACTGCGTTGTGTAATTTTCAATCGGCTTTTGTTTTTTCGTTACTCTGTGAAACACTGTGATAACTCTGAGTTACTCTGTGTAACTACGGTTCATGTGGTTTTTTGTATGTTTTAATGCGTTGACCCTTTGCGTTCGGACTGACAGATTTTACCGGAACGCAAAAATTCGTATCTTTGCACAGCAAATGGCTCCGTAGTTCAATTGGATAGAATGGCAGATTCCGGTTCTGTTGGTTGG
>CAZJOL010000297.1:0-3356 GCA_964547605.1 uncultured Bacteroidaceae bacterium
CCACTAACTTATCACTCATAACTTATAACTCATAACTTATAACTGCTTTTCTTATTTTTGCATCATGAACAACACCATCATCATCCGCAACGCGAGGGCGAATAACCTGAAAAACATCAGCCTCGAAATCCCGCACGGGAAGCTGGTTGTGGTGTGTGGTGTGAGCGGCAGCGGCAAGTCGTCGCTGATATACGATGTCATCGGAAAAGAAGGCCAGCGGCTGTTTTACGAACATTTCCTGCCAGGCAGCTATCATCAGAACATCAAACTGGGCCGGCCCGAAGCCGATCAGATCGAAGGTCTGCCCGCCGTGCTGATGCTCAATCAGCAAGGCAACGCCTCCAGTCCGCGCTCGACAGTCGGCACCATCACAGGGCTGTGGGACCTTCTGCGTTTACTGTTTGCCCGCTATGCGCACAGCAACAGCGTTACCGAAGCCAACCGCAGCCTGTTCTCATTCAACAGTCCTGCAGGACAATGTCCGCAATGCAAGGGCCTGGGCGTCGAAGACCATATTGATCCAAAGCTCCTCATCGGCGATGACACCAAAACCCTGCGCGAAGGCGCATCGGTGCTGACCACGCCGAATGGCTACATCATTTATTCGCAGGTCACCATGGAAGAGCTGAACAAGGTCTGTTTTGCCGAAGGCTTTTCGGTCGATATTCCGTGGAAGGACCTGACCGATGAACAGAAAAACATCGTTTTAAACGGCTCTGAGAAGATTAAAATCCTTTTTGGTAAGCACACCCTCGAGTCGCGCCTGAAGTGGTCTGGAATCACCGCAAAACCGCGCGAGGAAGGATTTTATAAAGGCATTGTTCCCGTGATGGAAGAAATTCTGAAGCGCGACCGCAATCCGAACATCCTGCGCTTCGCACGCTCCTTCACCTGCCAGTCGTGCAGTGGTACTCGCCTGCGCAACGAAGCCATGTCGTTTGAATGGAACAACAAAAACATCGACGATTTTCACCGCATGAGCATCGAAGAAATTCATCGGACCTTTACAGGACTGACCTCTGAAAACGAAGGGCTGATGAAGATTTCGGAGCAGATACTCAAAAACACAACAACCCTTCTTGAACTCGGTGCGGGCTATCTGCAACTCAACCGCGAATCCTCCACCCTGTCCACCGGCGAGCTCAATCGTCTGCGGCTGGCGGCTTACACCACTTCGGGCATCCGGAACATTCTGTATATCCTCGATGAACCAGGTGCAGGACTGCACGACAGCGAACAGCAAAGCATGATGAAAGTTTTGCGTCGTCTGGTCGATCATGGCAATTCGGTCATCGTGGTCGATCATCATGAAAAAAATATTGCTGCAGCCGACTACATCATAGAAATAGGTCCTGGCGCGGGAAATGACGGTGGCGAAGTGTTGTTTTCAGGTAACGCTTCGCACTATTTTTCGCAGAAAATTTCCGGCAGTCCTACACAGAAATGGCTGCACAATATTCCGGAGCTGAAATCAGAAAAGCTCTCCAATCCTGCCTTTGAAATACATCATGCTGATAAAAACAACCTGAAAAATATTTCCGTTTTCTTTGTGCGCAATGCATTCAATGTGCTTTGCGGCGTGTCGGGGAGCGGTAAAACAAGTTTGCTGAGCGTAGTGCACGATCAGGCAACACAGGCCGGATTCAGCAAAATCATTCACATCGATGCCGATCCGTTCGGACGCAGTCCGCGCAGCAATCCGGCCACCTACACCGGATTGTCCGATGTATTGCGCGATCTGTTTGCTTCGGCCGCCGGAGCCAAAGAAAACAAACTGACGAAAACACATTTCTCACTGGCTGTACCCGGCGGCCGGTGCGAAGATTGCATGGGTGCAGGGCTGAAACAAATCGGTATGCATTTTCTGGGTATCGTGGAAATACCCTGCGAAACCTGTGGTGGCATGCGCTTTTCGGAGACTGTGCTGCACATTCAGATTCGTGAAAAAAACATGCACGATGTGCTTGAATTGTCCGTGGCCGAAGCTCATGAATTCTTTTCAGCCGAACCAAAAGTTTTAAAATATACCAGGCCAATGCTCGATTTAGGACTGGGTTATATCAAGCTCGGACAGTCGTCCACCACGCTTTCGGGTGGTGAGGCACAACGCGTGAAACTGGCTTCGGAACTGGTCCGCGGCACAAGCGGATCGGTCTTGTTTCTGCTCGATGAACCCGCTACCGGCCTGCATCCGCACGATGTGAACAATCTGATTTCGGCGCTGCGCGAACTCACTCAAAAAGGTCATACTGTTATTGCTGCCGAACACGATCTGCGCATGATTGCACAGGCCGATCACATTTGCGAACTCGGACCAGGCAGCGGCACACATGGCGGGAACTTAGTGTTTTCGGGCGTTCCCGCCGAATTAATTTCAAATAAGAATTCAAAAACTGCACAAGCACTTTCTGAATTTGCTGAACCAAAGCAGGCTTCAGAGGTTTCAACTCAAAATCTGAAATCCACTTTCAGTGACATTACACTGAAACAGGTTCACACAAACAACCTCGACATTGCAGAAATACAATTTCACGAAAACGTTGTAAACGCTGTCTGCGGGCCGAGTGGCAGTGGGAAATCATCGCTGGTTTTCGATACCTTATATGCTGCTTCGCAGAATGCGCTGATGGACGGACTTTCGTTCCGCATCCGCTCGCAGCTTAAAAAAGCAGGCAATGCCGCACTCGATGAATACACAGGTCTGATGCCGGCCATCGCGCTGGAGAAAAAAAGCGCATCGGGCAATCCACGCTCCACTGTGGGCACCTACACAGGATTGTACGATCTGTATCGCCTGCTCTACAGCCGCTTTTCGAAAAACGGAGAAACAGGTTGTCCGCATTATTCCAATGCTTTTTCGTTCAACAACGAGGCAGGCGCCTGTCCCGAATGTCACGGACTTGGATTTATCACCCAATGCGACGCGGAAAAATTAGTCAGCGACCCTTCGAAACCACTGATACAAGGCGCGATTGACGGCAGCAAGCCCGGAAAGTTTTATGGAGAACCCGACGGACAATATGTGGCCGCTTTGCTCGCCGTTGGCAAAAAATACGGAATTGATTTTTCAGCTCCATACTCCGAACTCAGTGCTGATGCGCGTTCCATAGCGATGCATGGTTGCGGCGATGAAACATTCGACGTGGAATGGAATTACAAACGCGGCAATGTGAGCGGTGTTCATAAAATGAAAGCGAAATGGCCGGGCTTCTGCGGACATGTGGAAGAAGAGTACAAACGTGTACACAACGATCATCGCGCAGAGCAGATTCTTCCGGTTATGAGCGACATCAATTGTCCTTCGTGCGGCGGCTACCGTATTCATCACGAACGTTTGCAATACAGAATTGACAACA
>CAZJOL010000298.1:0-3334 GCA_964547605.1 uncultured Bacteroidaceae bacterium
CAAACGGACACTGCTCGTCGGCTGAAGTGTTTATGGCCGGTCCGAGATTTTTCGGCTCGCTCCATTTGTTTTTGCCAATCATTTCGGTTTCGTAAATATCAAGCCCGCCTTGTCCGCCGGGGCGATCGGAAGTGAAATATATTTTTTCACCATCGTTGCTGAAAGTTCCGTTGAATTCATTGTACGAAGTATTCAGCGACAATCTCTCAGGTTTGGAAAAAGTACCATTCGAAAACTCCACCATGTACAGATCACTTCCATCTTTGCCGTCAGCGCTGATAATAAATTTTCCGGATACCGAAGAGAACTCATTGAATCCATCTGTCTGCGGAAAATAAGTTCCTACGATTTTGCCACCTTTAATAGGGCTGATGAAATATTCAATCTTTGAATAATCCTTTGGAAGAAAAGTCTGCCCGGAAAGAGTGAATCTTGCGCCGAACAAAACCTGGCTGTTTACGGAATATCCTACAGGTACCGAAACCATTTTATCCTGAAAAGTGACAAATACACTTTTGGACTTCACGTTTTCAGGATTTTCCTTTTGGTTTTCATCCTGCTCATTATTGGTATAGGCCGATAGAACCGGGTTGCCGGTAACTGACAGACTGAAGATGAGAAAGATAAATGACAGAGTGGAGAGTAGTTTCATCTGTTTGAAAATTTCGTTATGACTTGTACGCTTTTTCAAAATTTCAGTTACAAATATAAACGATAAAAACACTCAAAACAATAGTTCTGACAATAAATATGTTAACAATGTACATGTATTACATGAGTAAATAATTGTTTGTATGCTGGATGTCGAAATTAGACATAAAAAAAGTGATATTCAGGTAATAAAACATGTTGATTATATGGAATCAGTGTTATTTTTAGCAATTATTTGTCATTCTGCTTATAAACAAATCATATTTGCAGATAAACAAAGAATTTTCCGAGATGTTAAATTTTCATTTTTCAAATGTTAAATTTTCAAATATTTCAAAACACACATTTTTTTCGTCCTGAAAAGCAAAAAACACTACATTTGAAACTTCATGAAATCATTAAAGAATTCAATTTATCTGACTGCTGTTTTTTGGGCAGTTGTGGCGTTATCGTCACTTACAATATCGTGTAAGACTGCTGTGCTCAGCAGCAGCGAAGCGGTGTCAATGATTGTTGATGATTCGCTGGGCGTGGATTCTTCAATCATTAGATCAATTGCCCCATACAGAAAACAGCTTGATTCGACCATGAAGGAAGTGATTGGCTACAGTGAGCAATTGCTGGAGAAGGGCACACCCGAAAGCCTGCTTGGAAATTTTTTATCGGACATACTGGTTGAATCAGTCAAAAAGAATTTCTCCGATTCGATTCATGGACTTCCGGTCATGTCGCTGCTCAACAACGGCGGCATACGCACATCGCTGCCGAAAGGTGAAGTGATGATTGAAAATGTTTTTCAGCTGATGCCTTTCGATAATGAGATTGTACTGATAGAGCTTAAGGGCAGTGTACTTATGAAGCTTTTTGATATCATTGCTTTGAAAGGCGGAATGCCGGTCGGAGGACTGCGTCTGACACTTAATGCCACTTCCTGGACGAGTGCTGAAATAGAAGGGCAGGAAGTCATTGCTGAAAACAATTATTTTTTAGTCACTTCTGATTATCTGGCCACCGGCGGTGATGGGCTGAGTTTTCTTTCGGAAAATGTCCGCTATATAAAAACCGGATTAGTGGTTCGCGATGTTTTCATCAGTGGTATCCGTGATCTTACCAGTCAGGGAAAAACAATCGATCCAAAAACGGATGGGAGGATCAGCTATGAGTAACCGCCGTGATTTTTTAAAGACAATGCTTGCAGCCGGTGCCACACTTGCAGTTCCGCGTGTTCTGCAGGCAGGGGCAAATCAGAAAACAAAACGTATTGTCATTCTGCAGACCAACGATTCGCACAGTCAGATCGATCCGCTGCCGCAGTCGCATCACCGCTATCCGGGCATGGGCGGATTTGCTGCACGTGCCGCATTGATCAACAAGATCCGCGGCGAAGGTTATCCTGTGCTGCTTTTTGATTCAGGCGATATTTTTCAGGGCACTCCTTATTATAATATGTATGGTGGTGAAGTGGAAATGAAACTGATGTCGGAAATGAATTACTCTGCAGCAACCATTGGCAATCACGAGTTCGATAAAGGACTTGACGGATTGGCCGACGCCATGGAGTTCGCCACTTTTCCGTTCATTGCATCGAATTATGTTTTCAATCACCCGCGACTAAGTAAATCGGTAAAGAAGTACAAGATATTCACTTTCGGAAAAATCAAAATCGGTGTTTTTGGTCTTGGTGTTTACCCTTATGGTTTAATCAACAAACTTACTTTCGGAGATACTGAATATCGTGATCCGGTGCTGACTGCAGCCGAGATGGCGTATATGCTGAAGAAAGAAGAAAAATGCTCCATGATTGTTTGTTTGTCGCACATGGGTTACAAAGCGGATGATGAAGAACATGTCGCAGATTTTGAACTGGCAAAACAAAGCAAAAACATTGATCTGATCCTTGGCGGACACAGTCACACACTTCTTTCAAAACCCGTGACAACTTATAATTCCGACAACAAGCAGGTAATCATTACTCAGAACGCATACGCTGGTGTAAGAATGTCGCGGGTTGATTGTCATTTTTCTTCCGGTGGTGAATTAATTTTCGTCGATGCCTATACGAATAATATTTTTAAAAAGCAAGTGTAAAAAAATTTTTTTATCAAACTTTTTTTACTCATCTTTGCCCTCTCAAATCGCTCTCAAATACTCGAAAAAGCTGACTATGACTGTTTCTGTTGTTAATTACTTGATTTCAAAAAAAATGCACTTCGCTAACATATTCAATTCCCTTTGATTGAAAATGGCAAAAGATATTAAAACGATATGGAACAATTGTCTGAAGGTTATCAAGGATAACATCGACGACCACAGTTTTTCGACGTGGTTCGCACCGATAAAACCTTTGAAGCTTGATGGCAACGTACTTACGATCCAGGTACCCAGTAGTTTTTTCTACGAATGGATTGAAGAGCATTATATTGATCTTCTGAAAAAAATCATTCGCAAGGAACTTGGTCAGGATGGAAAGCTCGAGTACAACATCCTTGTAGATGCCACACAGAACGGCATCTCTGTAAACTACCCGTCTTCCGACAGAAACGCGTTGAAAAATCCTTCGGTGGATATTCCAATCGACATCAACCGCGGAACTTCGAAAGAAATTCCAAACCCGTTCATTATTCCCGGTCTGCGAAAGATAAAGGTAAATTCGCAGCTCGTTGAGAGTCTCAACTTTGACAAT
>CAZJOL010000299.1:0-1689 GCA_964547605.1 uncultured Bacteroidaceae bacterium
CTGAAGTCCGGGTTTAGTTATGTTTTCCGTCATAACTTTATCGGCATCATGTGATTGTTGATTCATCACAACTGAAGCAACAATCCAGACAATGATGCATGCTGCGGCAATCGATGCAGCATAGGTCAGCGGCCGCATTCTGACCATCCGTGCCGGAGCAGGCACTGAATTTTCAATGCGGTCCCACAGACCCGGAGAGGGCTCCTCATCATCGAACTGATGGCGGTTCTGCGAAATGAATTTTTCAATATTATCTTTCATTGTGCAAGGGGGATTGCGTAAGTAATTCTTTCAGTTTCTGTTTGGCCCGCATGTACTGCGTCTTTGAGGTGGATTCGGAAATGCCGAGTATCTGTCCGATTTCTTCATGATCGTAGCCCTCGAACAGATAGAGGGTAAGCACCGTGCGGCTTCCGGTGGGTAACAGCTGAACCGCTTCTTTTATCCGTTTCACCTCACGGGCCATTTCTTCTTCATTGAAATCCGGCTCCTGGTCTGGCTGATCGAAGCGTTCCATGTCTTCGAGAAATTCAAATCCGGCACTTTTCGAGTTCAGATAATCGTAGCATTTGAAGACAACAATTCTTTTAAGCCAGGCACCAAAAGTGCTTTCATGGCGGAATTTGTTCAGCGTGCTGAATGCATCGGTGAACGCTTCCTGAAGAATATCTTCTGCTATGTGGCCCATTCCTGTCATACGCAATGCTACATTGTACATGCTTTTTGAATACAGGCGGTATACTTCGCGAAAAGCATTGCGCTCTCCACGTCGGCACTGTTCTATCAGTTCTCGGTGCTGGTCGGTAAATTCCACTCTGTTGTTCAAAATTCTGTAATAAAGTATGACAGGAATTCAAAAGGTTGCAAAAAGTATGGAAAGATACTGAAAATATTTTTCCTGGCCATAGTCGTTTCACAAATTCATTGCCTTTTGCAGTGATATTCAAAGCATTCTGACAAAGCGAATTTTAACATTTGTTCATCTCCTTTTTTTCCCTTAGGTTTGCAAAATAATCCCGGAAGAATGTTAACATTTTTTAAGCAGGAAAGCGAAGGGCTCATTTATGTTGTACAGAGCCGCACTCAGTTGGGGGAAAAAGATGTGGAAAAATTCAGGTGGCTTTTTGGGAGCTGCGCTGAAATAACCACGGAAGGAATTAAAGGAAATTTTATCGGACCGCGCCGCGAAATGGTTACACCCTGGAGCACCAACGCTGTTGAAATCACAGCCAATATGGGACTTCAAGGCGTTGAGCGCATTGAGGTTTTCAGACCGAAATCAGGCAAAATGGATCCCATGCTCGAAATGGAATACAAGAGCCTGACTCCGGATATGTTCAATCAGGAAAGGCAGCCGGAGCCGATAAAATTCATTGATCATCTCGAAGAATACAACGAGCAGCAAGGGCTGGCATTGAGCTTCGAAGAAGTCAGATTTCTGAAATACATCAGCAAGAAAATAGGCCGTAAGCTTACTGACAGCGAAATCTTCGGATTCTCGCAGGTGAATTCAGAGCATTGCCGCCATAAAATATTCAACGGCGATTTTATCATCGACGGCAAGGAGATGGAAATGTCCTTGTTCCAATGGATAAAACTCACCACCAAGGAACATCCGAATGATGTGATTTCGGCATACAAAGACAATGTGGCCTTTATCGACGGACCGGAAATTGAATTGTTCGGGCC
>CAZJOL010000299.1:1789-3286 GCA_964547605.1 uncultured Bacteroidaceae bacterium
TTTGATAAAGTAATCATGATGGCCGGCGGAGTTGGTTATGGCGTAAAAGCTCAGGCCATAAAAGGAAAACCTGCGCCCGGAAATCTTATTATTCTGATGGGTGGCGACAACTACCGGATTGGAATGGGTGGAGGAGCGGTGTCTTCTGTCGAGACAGGAAAGTACACCAACTCCATTGAGCTCAATGCCGTTCAGCGCGCCAACCCCGAAATGCAGAAGCGTGTGTATAATGTTGTACGCGCTTTGGCAGAATCAAACGACAACCCGATAGTTTCCATTCATGATCATGGTGCCGGCGGGCATCTGAATTGTTTCAGCGAACTGGTGGAAGATACGGGGGGTACAATTTTTCTCGATAAACTTCCGAAAGGCGATCCCACTTTATCCGATCTCGAAATAATCGGCAATGAGTCGCAGGAGCGCATGGGGCTTGTGGTTCGTGAAAAATCACTTCCACTCATTGAAAAAATTGCAGCACGCGAACGCGCACCTTTATATGTTGTCGGTGAAGTGAAAGGCAATCACAAACTCACTTTTGAAGGTGATAATGATCGCAAACCATTCAATCTGAAATTGCAGTACCTTTTCGGATGTACTCCAAAGACAGTAATCGAAGATCGCCACCTGGGGCAGCAGTACAACGAGCCATCATATGAATTGCAGAATTTCAATACTTTTCTGAATGATGTTTTGAGTCAGGAAGCTGTTGCCTGCAAGGATTGGCTCACAAACAAAGTGGACCGTTCGGTTACCGGCAAAGTGGCGCTGCAGCAATGTTGCGGAGAAATTCAATTGCCACTTAACAATCTTGGAATTGCTGCGCTTGACTACAGCAGTAAATCCGGTATTGCTTCTTCCATCGGTCATGCACCTGTGGCTGGCCTCATCGATGCAGGAGCGGGAGCCAGACTCAGCGTAGCAGAATCCTTGACAAATATTGTCTGGACTCCGCTCAAAAACGGACTGCATGGTGTTTCACTCAGTGCCAACTGGATGTGGCCATGCAAGAATCCGGGCGAAGATGCCCGGCTGTATGATGCAGTCAGTGCACTCAGTAAATTTAGCATTGCGCTTGGAATCAATGTTCCGACAGGAAAAGATTCGTTGTCGATGACACAGAAATATCCCGACGGGTCTATTGTGAAATCGCCGGGAACGGTGATTGTGTCAGCAACTGCGCAGACCACGGATTTTACGAAAGCGGTGAAACCAGTACTGGCAACAGAAATTGACTCCACTCTCATTTATATTGATTTCACCAAAGGTCCTTTTGCATTGGGCGGCAGTGTGTTCTATCAGACTCTCAATGCGGTCGGACAGCATGTACCTGATGTAGCCGATCCTGAATATTTTGCCAATGCTTTCAATGCAATACAGGTTCTGATATCCAAAAATAAAATTCTTGCAGGTCATGACATCAGTGCCGGTGGCATGATTACATCCCTGCTTGAAATGTGCTTTGCAAACCCGCATGTGGGGCTCGATATCAATATAAGC
>CAZJOL010000300.1:0-3271 GCA_964547605.1 uncultured Bacteroidaceae bacterium
CGATGTACTTGTTCGCATGGCCGGCACCAACACTGAGAAAATGACGCTGGCTGTAGGTTCAATTCTGATTACTACAGGATTCGATCATTATTTGCCAAAAGAAAATGAATACGGCTTTGGTCAGTCCGACAGAATCATTACGTTGCCGGAATTAAAAAAACGAATGACCGCATCGGGCGGCGTTGTTACACATAACGGAAAACCCGTGCGCTCACTTGCTTTTGTGTATTGCGTCGGCAGCCGTCAGAGCAAAGGCGAAAACAAATATTGTTCGCGCACCTGTTGCATGTCGGCTACCCATACAGCTTTGCTGCTGAAAGAAAAAAACAGGGATATAAAAATCCTGCATCTGTACCGCGATATACGCACGTATGGCAAAATGGAAATTCTTTATGAAAAGTCATCGAAGCAGGGTGATATTTATCTCAAATTCGAAGAAAAGGAGCCACCTGTGATTAAAGTCAATGGAGACAAGGTGTCGGTGAAAATAAAAGATTATCTCACGCAGAAGCAGGAAATTGAATTCCAGCCCGATTTACTGGTGCTTGTAACCGGCTCTGTGCCTCGTTCTGACAGCGCCGACATTTCTTCAAAATTCAAGATTCCGATTGGTGCCGATAAATTCTTCAACGAAGTGCATCCGAAGCTCAAACCGGTTGAAACGGTAATCAATGGCGTGCTGATCGGCGGCTCATGTCAGGGTCCGAAAAACATCAGCGAATCTGTTCAGTCGTCGTTATCGGCAGTATCAAAAATGTTATCACTGATTAAAGATCATCGCATTCAACTCGATCCGGTTATTGCAAGGTTAAATGCCGATGCCTGCATCTGGTGCGGCAAATGCGCCGCTGTGTGTGAATTTGATGCCATAACACAGGTCGAATATAACGGAAAACAAATTGCTGAAATCAATCCGGCAACCTGCAAGGGATGCGGCATTTGTACACCCGTTTGTCCAAGTGAGGCCCTGGATTTAAAACTGTTTTCGAATGCCGAAATAGAATCAATGATTGATGGTTTTATGTCAGAAGTAAAACTGTCGGATGGTCAAAAAAATGAAGGAGAAAAACCGGCAACAGGTAAAAAACCAATCACGCTGAAACGCTTTCCGGAAATTTGGACACGCATTGCTAACACCATGCAGAACGGACACAAAACCATTCCGGAAATCGCACAGGAACTTGGATTGGACACTAATACCGTTACCTGGCATCTGATGACCATGAATAAATATTATTTCGTTGAATCGGATGGCATGGATAAAAAAGACCAATACTATTATTACAAATTAAAAAACTAAGCGGCAATGGCTACCATCAATTTTGAATTTGCTGATGATATAAAAAAATTCGGTGCGAAGGATTTCGATGCATGCTTCAATTGCGGCACCTGTACTGCGATCTGCGATTTGTCGGATACCGATAATTCGTTCCCACGGAAAATGATACGCTATACCACGCTTGGAATCACTGATGAAATAATGACTTCGCTCGATCCATGGCTGTGCTACTATTGCGGAGACTGCTCTACAAGCTGTCCGCGGCAGGCCGATCCCGGTAACCTGATGATGTCACTCCGCCGCTGGCTGATGTCGAAATACGACTGGACCGGACTTTCAGGACTGCTGTATCGTCATATGAGCGCCTACATTGTAGCTTTTCTGCTCATAATTGGAGGAATCGTCGGCGCATATATGAGCGGTGTTTTTACTCAGGAAGAATGGCTGCATTACGGACATCTGTTTGAAATGCTCGCTATTGCTGCCATCTTCGCAGTCATTTTGCTGCCAAACATTATCCGCATGTGGTTTTTTACCGTTTGGAAACCGACAAAAAAAATCAACATTTCGCATCACCTGAAAGCGCTCGGAGAATTGTTTGTGCATATGTTCACCCAAAAGCGTTCGCTCGATTGCGATAAGGAACGCCGCGACAAGGTGTGGTACGTTGAGCATCTGCTGCTGGTTTTCAGCTATCTGTCTTTGCTGTTCACTACTGTTTTTCTTGACTGGTTCAGCACCGAGAGCGTGTTTGTAAATGTGTTTGGCTATGTGGTAAGCGGAATCATTTTCATTGTCACTACGGACTTTGTTATCCGCCGCATCCGCAAACGCAGCGAAAAAAGCAAGTTCTCGCATCCTTCGGACTGGTTCTTTGTGATCTGGCTGCTCATGATGGGAATATCAGCATTTGCGGTGCGTGTGCTCATCGATACCAACCTGCTTGAAAACACATTTGCCGTATATCTGTTTCATCTGACAGTTCTTGTTCAGTGGGCGCTCATCATTGTCCCCTTCGGCAAATGGACCCATTTTCTGTACCGCTCATTCGCCATGTATTTTGAGAAAGTGAAATCATTTTCGCGGCCTGTGAAGAAGAAATAAGTCTGAATTTCAAGATCTGAAAATGTTTTTGCAAAAAAAAATGGCTGCTTCATATTTGAAGACAGCCATTTTTCGCAAATAAAAATCAGATGATTGCAGAAACGATGTTGTCAAAAGCCTCAATAACAGTAGTGTTTGACTGTTGAAATACACATTGACCTTTTTCTGCTGCTTCTCCAACTTCAGCAACAAGCGGAATTTGCCCAAGCATTTTCACTTTGCATTCTTCAGCAAGTTTCACACCACCACCTGATCCAAAAATAAAATATTTTTCGTCAGGATGTCTGGATGGAGTAAACCATGACATGTTTTCAATCACGCCCAAAACGGGAATACTGATATCGGGATTCTGAAACATTGACGCAGCCTTGCGGGCATCATTCAGAGCTATTTCCTGAGGGGTTGTTACGAGAATAGCTCCGAAAATATTCAGCTTTTGAACGGCGGTAAGCTGTATGTCACCCGTCCCGGGAGGAAAGTCAATAATCATGAAATCAATTTCCCCCCATTGTGTAAACTCAATCAGTTGGGTGATGGCATTGGCGGCCATGGGACCACGCCAGATCAATCCCTGGCTGTTTTCAATAAAAAATCCGATGGACATTATTTTCACACCGTTTTTTTCTATTGGCTGAATTACTTCTTTTCCGTCAACTTCATCCGCCAGTGGCTTTGCGCCCTCAATGCCAAACATCCGTGGAACAGACGGGCCATAAATATCGGCATCAACCAACGCAACTTTATAGCCTTGCCGGGCAAGTGCCACTGCGAGATTCGCCGATACGGTTGATTTTCCCACTCCGCCTTTTCCTGAGGCGACAATGATTATTTTTGACACATCCGGCAATGCGATTTTTTCAAAAGCATCCATTACATTTCAATTATTTC